>DASSMG010000089.1:0-3947 GCA_035688995.1 Actinomycetota bacterium | reverse complement strand
TAGGGCGTAGCGAAGGAGGTCGGCAGGGCGTGGCTACCGAGTTCGACGTGGTCGTCGTCGGCGGGGGCCCCTCGGGGTCGGCCACCGCGCACTACCTCGCTTCGATGGGCCATTCCGTCCTCGTCTGCGAGAAGAAGACCTTCCCGCGCGAGAAGACCTGTGGTGATGGGCTCACGCCGCGCGCGGTCAAGGTTCTCGAGGAGATGGGACTCGGGCGCGAGCTCGACACATGGGAGCGCGTGCGCGGGCTGCGCGTGCATGGCGCCAATCGGACCCTCGAACTCCCCTTCCCCGAGCTCGACGACTGGTGCAACTACGGCCTGGTCAAGCCGCGCAAGGATCTCGATCAGCTCGTCCTGAACAACGCAGAAGCGGCCGGTGCGAAAGTCGTCTACGGGATGCAGGCCGTCGAGCCTCTGTTCGAAGACGGCACGATGGTCGGGCTCGTCGCGAAACGCGACGGCGAAGACGAGCAGGTGCGTGCTCGCTTCACGGTGTGCGCCGAGGGGGCCGCGACGAAGTTCGCCCGTTCGCTCGGACGAACCCGGCGTCCGGAATACCCGATGGGTCTGGCGATCCGCCAATACTTCAAGTCGCCGCTGCAACACTCCGGGTGGTTCGACGCGTATCTGGAGATCCGCGAAGGCAACGAGGTTCTGCCCGGGTACGGATGGGTCTTCCCCGTCGGCGACGGCACCGTTAACGCCGGAGTCGGTCTGCTTTCGACCTTCGGCGGCTACAAAGATGTGAACCTCAATCATCTCCAACGGCGCTTCATCGATTCGCTGCCTCCCGAGTGGGAGGTCAACTGGGACACCGTGTGTTCGAAGCCGCGGGCGGGACGCCTGTTCATGGGCGGGAGCGTGTGGCCGCCGCATGGTCCCGGTTTCGTCCTCGTCGGCGATGCCGCCGGGATGATCAACCCTTGCAACGGCGAGGGGATCGCGTACGGCTACGAGACGGGACGCATCGCCGGGCGTCACATCGACGAGGCACTAAAGCACGGATCCAACGTCAGCCTGTCCTCGTACTCGACGGAGCTCGAGACGACCTACGGGCCCTATTACAAGCTCGGGCGCAAGTTCGTGAAGCGCATCGGCAACCCCGCGTTGATGGAGAAGCTGGTGTCGTTCGGGATGCGCTCGAAGAGGGTCATGTCGCTGGCGCTCACGATCCTCGCGAACCTGGAGGACCCCGATGCGAAGAACATCGAGCAAAAGGGCCTGCGGATGATGAAGAAACTCGCGGAGCTGCGGTCGTGACGCTGCCCGCGTACCTGCCGATCCTGTTCCTCATCATCGTGTCCACGTTGTTCGCGGTCGTGTCGATGCTTGTCGCGGCACGTCTGTCGCCGCGTAAGTGGACCGCCGCGAAGCTCACGCCGTACGAATCGGGGATCGTGCCCGAGGTGGGCATCGAGAAAGAGCGCTTCCCGGTGAAGTTCTACCTGGTGGCGATGCTCTTCATCATCTTCGACATCGAAACGGCGTTCCTCTATCCGTGGGCCGTTGCCTACAAGGACCTCAAGGTTTTCGGATTGCTCGAGATGGGCGTCTTCATCGCCATCCTTCTGGCTGCCTACGTCTACGTTTGGAAGCGGGGTGCACTCGATTGGGCGGAGTGAGCGACACGCTCGGCGCGAACTTCATGACCGCCCAGCTCGACAAGCTCGTCAACTGGGCACGTAGGTCGTCGTTGTGGCCTGCAACGTTCGGACTGGCGTGCTGCGCTATCGAGATGATGGCAACGACCATGCCGCGTCACGACCTGGCGCGCTTCGGGATGGAAGCGTTCCGCGGTTCTCCTCGTCAATCCGACGTCTTGATCGTGGCCGGCCGGCTGTCCCAGAAGATGGCTCCGGTGTTCCGCCAGATCTACGACCAGATGACCGAGCCCAAATGGGTCATCTCGATGGGTGCGTGCGCATCGAGTGGTGGCGTCTTCAACAACTACGCACTCGTTCAAGGGGTCGACCAGATCGTGCCGGTCGACATCTACGTTCCTGGGTGCCCGCCACGGCCCGAGATGCTCATCGACGCCATCATGCTCCTGCACGAACGCATCAAGCGCGGCGATTACACGTCCGGGCGCACCCCGATGACGGTGGCCTCTTCGTAGTGGATCGAGAGATCGTCGACCGCGACGCTTTGATTGCCCGCGCGCGCGAATTGCGCGAGGCGGGGTGGTGGTTCGTCGACCTGACGGCGGTCGATCGCCTCCACCTCGAAGGTGGCGAGGGGCCGGCGCGGTTCGAGGTCGTGACTCAGTTCGTGAATCACGAGACGAAGCAGCGGTTGATGCTCCGCGTGATCGCGGCCGGCGATCCACCGACGATCCCTTCCATCACGGAGATCTGGCCGGCGGCGAACGCTTACGAGCGCGAGGTCTTCGACCTGTTCGGAGTGAGCTTCGAGGGACACCCCGACCTCACTCGGATCATGTTGCCCGACGAGTGGGAAGGTCACCCACTGCGGAAGGACTACGGGGTCGGCAAAGTCACGGTGCAGTACCTCCCTCAGCCGTTCTTTCAGGTGGACACTCCGGGGCAGGGAACGTCGACCCTCGATTCGGACGAGGACGCCGACCGCTTGGGTCAGGCAGGGCCGCCCGAAAGGATCGGTGGATGACGACCTCCGACACGGCTCTGCGCGACCTCGAACGCGACGGCCAGGGCGCCTTCGTCGAATCGTTCGAGCAGGACACCGGACGTATGACCATCAACATGGGCCCGGTCCACCCCGCGACCCACGGCGTTCTGCGTCTGATCCTCGAACTCGATGGCGAGACGGTGACGAAGTGCACTCCGGTGATCGGCTACCTGCACACCGGGATGGAGAAGGAGTGCGAGGACCAGAACTGGCGCGGCGCGGTAACGATCGTGACGCGCATGGATTACCTCGCGCAGCTCTTCAACGAAGAGGTCTATTCGATGGCGGTCGAGGATCTTCTCGGGATCGAGGTTCCGCCGCGCGGTCGCTACATCAGAACGATGATGGCCGAGATCGATCGTTTGAACTCGCACCTCGTGTGGTTCGGGACGCAGGGTCTCGACATGGGTGCGATGTCCGCCATGTTCTACGGGTTCCGCGAACGAGAACTGATCCTCGATTTCTTCGAGATGGTCACGGGGCTCCGCATGAACAACGGCTACATCATCCCCGGGGGTGTGTGGGAAGACCTACCCGAGGGATGGGAATCGGTCGTGCGCGGGCTCGTCAAACTGTTCCCCAAGCGCATCGACGAATACGAGGCGTTGCTCACTGCGAACCCGATCTTCCTCGAGCGCACCACGGGAGTCGGTGCGATCGATGCGGAGACGTGCCGTCTGCTCGGTGCCACCGGCCCCATCGCTCGGGCCGCCGGCGTCGATTGGGATCTACGGCGGGACGCGCCTTACGACGCTTACGGCGAAGTGAGTTTCGACATCCCGACCGCCGCCGACGGCGACGTCTATGCCCGCTACCGGGTGCGGGTCGCCGAGATGCGCGAGTCGGTCAAGATCATCGAGCAGCTCCTCGATGGGATGCCCGGCGGCGATTACAAGAACATGGACCCGAAGTTGACGCCGCCGCCTCGGTCGGAACTGAACCGTTCGATGGAAGCCGTTATCCATCACTTCAAGCTCATGACGCAGGGCTACACCGTGGGGCCCGGGGAGACCTACAAGGCAGTCGAGTCCCCCCGCGGGGAACTCGGCTGTTTCCTCATCTCGGACGGTGGGACGTCTCCGTATCGCTGTCACATGCGCGACCCGTCGTTCTGCAACCTCCAGTCGCTGCCGGCGATGGCCGAGGGTGGGCTGCTCGCCGATCTGATCGCGACGATCGCATCGGTCGACCCGATCATGGGCGGCGTCGACCGATGACCCCTCCCATGATCCCCACCCACCCTGGAGGCGTCGACCGATGACCCCTCCCATGATCCCCACCCACCCTGGAGGCGTCGAT
>DASSMG010000088.1:0-6898 GCA_035688995.1 Actinomycetota bacterium | reverse complement strand
CGGAGTCCTCGTTCGGGCGTTCGATCTTGATCTTCACGTCGAGGCGGCCGGGGCGCAGGATGGCCGGGTCGATCAGGTCCTCGCGGTTGGACGCGCCGACGACGATGACGTTGCGGAGCGACTCCACGCCGTCGATCTCGGCGAGCAACTGCGGAACGATCGTGGACTCGATGTCGCTCGAGATGCCGGACCCACGCGTTCGGAACAGCGAGTCCATCTCGTCGAAGAAGACGATCACGGGAACGCCCTCTTCCGACTTCTCTTTCGCGCGCGTGAAGATGAGCCGGATCTGGCGCTCGGTCTCGCCGACGTACTTGTTGAGTAGCTCGGGACCTTTGATGTTCAGGAAGTAGCTCTGACGCTTCTTCTGCCCCGTCTTCTCGGCCACCTTCATGGCGAGCGAGTTGGCGACGGCTTTAGCCACGAGCGTCTTGCCGCACCCCGGAGGCCCGTACAGCAAGATCCCCTTCGGCGGTTCGAGCTGGTGCTCGCGGAACAGCTCTTCGTGCAGGTACGGCAGTTCGATCGCGTCGCGGATCTCCTCGAGCTGCTCGTCGAGCCCGCCGATGTCTTCGTAGGTGATGTCGGGAACCTCTTCGAGGATGAGCTCCTCGACCTCCGGCTTCGGAAGCTTCTCGATCGCGTGACCGGACTTCGCCTCGAACAGGAGACTGTCCCCCACCCGCGGCCGCTCCTCGATCAACGATTGCGACAGCTCGACGACGCGTTCCTCGTCGGTACGCCCGATCACGAGCGCTCGCTTGCCGTCTTCGAGGATCTCCTTGAGCGTTACGACCTCGCCCTGGATCTCGTAGTCGAAAGCCTCGATCACGTTCATGGCCTCGTTCAACATGACCTGCTGACCGCGCTGGACCTTCTCGACCTCGACCTCGGGCGAGATGTTCACGCGCAGCTTCCGCCCGTTCGTGAAGATGTCGGCGGTGCCGTTACCGAATGCTTCCAGGAAGGTGCCGTAGCTGGCGGGAGGCTGGCTGAGCTTCTCGACCTCTTCCTTCAGCGTTACGAGCTGATCGCGTGCCTCGGTCAACAGCGACGATAGCTTCTCGTTGTTGTCGCGCGAACGGTTCAGCTCGGCGGCGGTCTCCGCCAGACGCTTCTCGAGAAGATGGACCTGCCGGGGCGCCGCGTCGAGTTTGCGACGCGTGAGCGCGAGCTCGTCTTCGAGCAGCTTGACCTGCCCTTGAAGTTCCTGGACCTCCCGGTCGTACTGGGCGATCCGGCGTTCCAGCTCGGCGTCCGAGACGGCGCTCACCTCCCCTGAGGCGTAAATCTACTCCGGCACCCCTGTAAACGACCGCCAATCCAAGGGGTTGCGCAGAAGCGGAAAGTCACCCGGCCAATCTGCGGCCGGTCACGATGAAGCCCGTGTGGGCCACCATACGGTGGTCCGGGCGAACCGACTGGCCGTCGACGTTCCAGGTCCGGACGAGCCCTTCGAAGGTCGACAAAAGGGCGAAACCACCCCGTTTCATCGCTTCGACGGTCTGCTGGACCTGGGGCACCGTCGGCACGTAGCAGCACAGGATCCCCCCGGGAACGAGCGATCTGGTGGTCGTCCCGACCGCGTGCCACGGTTCCGGCAGGTCGAGCACGATCCGGTCGACCGGCCCGTCCTGCTCGGTGAAGACGTCGCCGAGGACGAGCTCGAGGTTCTCGGGCTTGCCGCCGGAGCCCTCGTACCAGGCGACGATGTTCTCGACCGCCCGCTCGTGGTGGTCCTCCCGGAGCTCGTAGGAGACGACCCGGCCCCCGTCGCCTACGGCCCGGGCGAGGGCGAGCGTCAGTGCCCCCGAGCCGGTTCCCGCCTCGACCACGGTGGCACCGGGCCTGATGTCGGCGTAGACGAGGATCAGCGCGACGTCCTTCGGATAGATCACCTGGGCGCCCCGCCGCATCTTCAGGGCGTAATCGGACAGCGTGGGGCGGAATGCCACGACCGACGAGCCGCCGCTCGTTCGGATCCGGCTTCCTTCCGGAGCTCCGATCAACTCGTCGTGCTCCAGCGACCCGAGATGGGAGTGGAACTGCTTCCCGCTCCCGAGAACGACCAGGTAGCGGCGATCGCGGGAGTCGATCAACAGGACCCGCTCGCCCGCTTCGAGGGGCCGGCCGGTGGTCACCGGCGTTTCCGTCCGCGGCGGGCGGGGACGCCCTCGAGCTTCCGCTTCGTGGCGAGCGCCTTGGTCTTGCAGAACGAACACCGGGGCTCGGCGTCGTCGTACGCGACGGTCGGCGCCCCGCACTCGCTGCAGGCGACCAGATCGGCCGCTCCACTGTCGTCCGCGAACCGGGACGCCGCTCGCTTGAGGAAACCGAAGTACATCTGGTGTTTCGTGCCGGGTGAGCTCTCTTCGATGAGGGTGACCGCCTCTTTGTAGCGATGCTGCGTGTTGCCCTCGACCATCGGGCATTCCTCGACGATGTAGTCGATACCGCGAAGCAGCGCGTAAGCAGCCGTCTCGCGCTCCGCGATCTTCACGAGCGGTTTGACCTTCCGAACCAGCACGGTGCGCGAGTCGGGGCCCGAGCCCAACAGCTTCTCCTCGAGCACGGGTGCCTGCCGGCCGAGCATGTCGACGTTCCAGTGCAGGACGTTGCCGAACAGCGTCGCCACCTCGTCGTCGAGGTTGTGGCCGGTAACGAGGATGTCGAATCCCTCCTCGAGAGCGGCGCGGTTGAACTCGTAGCGTTTGTTCAGTCCGCAGCCGGAACACGGAACCCGCCCGGTGAGCTTCGACAGCTCGGGGACCGTGAAACCGTGCTCCTCCGCGAGCGACCGCACGATCAGCTTCGCGTCGCGGCTCGCCGCGTATGCAACCGCGGCTTCTTTCGACCTAGTCGAATATCCGCCGATCCCGAGATCCAGGTAGAACCCGGTGACGTCGTAACCGAGGTCGAGAAGGATGTCCCACACGGCGAGCGAGTCCTTGCCCCCCGACACCGCCACGAGGAGTCGATCGTCGGGCCCGAACATCGAGAATTCCTTGATCGTCCGGGCGACCTGATTGCGGATGTGTTCGATGAAGTGGGTCTGGCAGAACCCCGCGTTGTGGCGGCGGATGTCGACCACCGCATGACCCCGGCAGACCTTGCACTTCACGCGCGTGCCCCTCCGCTCAAGACCGGCCTTACCTCCAGGTCGTCGTCCTCGGAAACCGCCTCATCGCGCGTCAGGAGGGTTCCCGCGCGGATCACGAGCACGGCTTCGGGAACGATCCCGAGCTCCTGGAGCACTCCGCGAACGGTCGTAGGTCCCGTGACGTCGACCACGCGGTCCGGATTGCGCAGCTTCACCTTCATCGGCCCTCCTGCCACCAGGGTAGCCGGAGGGCATGGGCGATGCGTTACTTGTCGAAGGTGATCGGGCGCTCCGCGAGCGTGACGGTCACGGTCTTCGTGCCCGAGGAATTCGTGACGCGCACCGGCACGGCGTCGCCCGGAGAGAGGTCCGAGAGAGTCGTGGTGAGATCTTCTGCCGAAGCGATCGGGTGCCCGTCGACCGAGGTGATCACGTCGCCGGTGTCGAGACCGGCGGCCTCGGCCGGGCCTCCCGACACGACGTCGGTGATCAGCGCCCCCTTCAGGTCCGGGTCGAGGTTCAGTTCTCCCGCCACCTGGGCGTCCATGGAGCGGATGATCACTCCCAGCCAGGCGCGTTGCTCCGGCGGCTTCGAAAGGATCTCCCGCACGACGGGGAGGGCCGAATCGATCGAGATGGCGAACCCGACGTTCTCGGCATTGCCGGCACCGGCGGCCGCGGTGTTGATCCCGACGAGCCGGCCGGCGGCATCCACCAGCGCGCCGCCGGAGTTGCCCGGGTTGATGGCCGCATCGGTCTGCAACATCCCCTCGAGATGCTCGGTGGTTCCGTCCTCACGAGGAACGCTGATGCTTCGCTCCTGGCCCGACACGATCCCCGACGTGACCGTCGGTCCCCCGAGCCCCAGTGGGAATCCGATGGCGAGCACGCTGTCGCCGAGTCGCAGCGACGACGACTTGCCGATCACGATCGGGGTGAGGTCGGTTTCGGGAACCTTCACCACGGCCAGGTCCCGTTCGGGTGCGGTCCCGATCACCTTGCCTTCGACGGGATCGTGGTCGTCGTTGAAGACGACGCGCACGTTCACCGCTCCGCTCACGACGTGGAAGTTGGTCAGGATCACGCCGTCCTTGTCGATGACGACGCCGGAGCCCTGTCCCTTCACGTCCTGCGTGCCCCCGAGGGGATCGAACTGCACCGACTTCACGCGCACGTTCACGACCGATGGAAGGTCTTGCGCGACCACGTCGGCGAGCTTCGAATGCGGAGGCGGGGCCACGTTCTGCGTCAACGTCACGTTCGGATCCGGAGTGGATGTCGCGGTCGTTCTGTCCGAGGTCGTGACGACGCAAGCGGCACCGACGAACGAGGCGACGGCTAGAAGCAGGGCGAGTTTCGTTTTCATGGAAAAAAGGATAGGTCGGCTGTGGAGTTAGTGAGGCGTGAGAACGCGCTACGCGGCGGTCTCTTCGACGGGGGCCTCGGCCACGGTGACCTCGACCTCACCACCCTTGAGCCCGGCCAACGCGAACACCAGGAGATAGGTCCCCGGGGACAACGGGATGGGCTCGTCGACCGTGTCGGTCAGCTCCGTGATCGCTTGCAGCCCCCGGATGAGCTCCGTGTGCGCGGGTCGTTCGTACAGGACTTCCGTCGTCTGCGGGTGGACCAGGAACCACTGCTCCGGGTAATAGCCGGCGGGGGCGGACCACCAGCGCGTGACGACGAACGGCAGGGTCGCTCCGTCCCTGACGGCGATGCCCTCCGATCCATGCACCGCGCGCGCGGGGCGGATCGTGGTCCCGATGATCTTCCGTTGCGAACCGCTGATGTCGGCTTCCATGTGACGAAGGATACCGAGGCGCTCAGACGACCTTCATGTCGACGATCTTCGGACGTCCGTCGCGTTCCTCCCAGCGAGCTTCTACCGTGACGTCCTTGCCCTCGCCCTTGTAGAGAGCCTGCGTGACCGCGGCCTCGCCCTCGACCGACAGGCTCACGACCTCGGCGCTCTCGACCCGCTTCGGGAAGTTCGACATCACCGCGGGGGCTTGCTTCTGTGCCTCCGGGCTGAGATCGCCGCCGGCGCGGCGCATGTCACCTTCCACCATGGCGCGCCCGTGCGCCTCCGCATGCTCGCGAACGGTGCTCTCGTCCATCGACTACCTCCCGGCTTCGTCGTGATCGGCAGCCCTTTGTAGCAGGTCGATGTAGACCTTCGGCCGATCCTCGTGGACGACCGGGAACCCGACGCCGTGGGACCCCTCCCACTCCATCGCGATCCCGGGATTCGGTTCGTTCGTGCCGTCGGGAAGGAACACGTGAGGACTGCCTTGCACGTCCTCGGTCTCGGCGACACGCTGCTGTTCCATCACGTCGATCCGGGAGCTTCCGTGGTCGAGGTCGTCGGCGAGCGCGGTGGTGTCGAGCGAGGGACACCCGCGCGCCACGTCGAGGATCACGTGGCGCATCGAGATCGTCCGACTCTCGCCGAAGAACGCGATGCGTAGGGCGCGATCGAGCTCCTCGCCGGCGCGCAGGCTCTGACGCTTGGCCGCCTGCACCGCCTCGAGCGCGAGGAGGGTCGTCACCGGGTACTCGAACTCGGGTCGCTGCCACATCTGCCACCCGGCGTCGGGATCGAGGGCCCCGACCACCGCGAACTCGGCATCGAGGGTCTTCTTCGGAGTGGGTCTCTCGTTGAAGAGCTCGAGGGGGAAGGCGCGATGGTCGAAGGTGATCTCGCGTTCGAGCCCCAGCTCGGCTCGAGCCCGGTGCAGACGGAAGACGGCCAGGTGCGCCCAGGGGCAGCCGATGTCGGAAAAGACGACCACGGTCCCGGGCTCCACTTCGATCATGTTCCGGTCCTTCCCACCGTCGGTGAGGTCCAACCCGCCGTAGGGTGCCGCGCATGTGCGTGTTCTGCGACATCGTGTCCGGAGCGATATCCGCGGACGTGGTGAGCGAAGACGACGAGACGCTCGCTTTCCTCGACCATCGCCCGATCTTCTTCGGCCACACGTTGTTGATCCCCAAAGCACATCACGAGACGCTCGTCGATCTTCCCGAGGATCTCGTCGGGCCCCTGTTCCTCGCGGCGCGGACCCTGGCGAAGGTCGTCCCGGAGGTCATGGGCGCGGAGGGTTCGTTCGTCGCCATGAACAACAAGGTCAGCCAGAGCGTTCCTCACCTTCACGTTCACGTCGTCCCGCGCAACCGCAAGGACGGTCTGCGGGGCTTCTTCTGGCCCCGCCGCAAGTACGACTCGGACGACCAGCGGGCGGCGGTCGCCGAGGCCATCCGATCCGCCCTCACCGACGCGTGACCAGCGCCCTCACGATCCGCTCGACCGACGGGCTCGCGCTCGAGGCACAGCTCGACGGTGAAGGGACCGGCGCCACCGTTGTGCTGTGTCACCCCCACCCCCAGATGGGCGGGACCATGAACGCGCCGCTTCTCCTTGCGTTGCGAGATTCCCTGGTCGCGCAAGGCCGGCGGGTTCTGCGGTTCAATTTCCGAGGCATCGGGGGCTCGGAAGGCACGAGCGGCACCGGAGACGACGAGGTCAACGATGCGCGAGGGGCGATCGAGGCCGCTCGCGATCTCGGAGAGGGCCCGATCGTCGTTGCAGGGTGGTCCTTCGGAGCCGCGGTGGCGATAAGGGTCGCGGCGACTGAAGACGTGGCCGCTTGCGTGGCGATAGCGCCGCCGATCGCGTCGAAAGAAGGAGTCACCGCGGGTACCGCCGGAGCCGTACCGCAGGCACCGACACTCGTGGTGGTCGGCGCGAACGACCGGCAGGTGTCGCCCGCCGAATGCCGGGACTGGGCGGAGCGC
>DASSMG010000087.1:0-3731 GCA_035688995.1 Actinomycetota bacterium | reverse complement strand
AAGCCGGGGATCACGTACGTCTATCGCGGGACCGACGGCGAAGACCGCACCCGCGACGTCTTCCGGGTCACCGACCGCACGATCACGATCGTCGGCGTGGAATGCCGCGTCGTCAACGACCGGGTCTTCACGAACGGTCATCTGTCGGAGAAGACGTCCGACTACTACACGCAGGACGTCGAGGGGAACGTCTGGTACTTCGGCGAAGACACTGCGGAGTACAACCGGCGCGGGAAGGTGATCTCGCGAGCGGGGACGTGGCGCACCGGACGACACGGCGCGCAGGCCGGG
The DNA here is from genome assembly GCA_035688995.1 of Actinomycetota bacterium. Lineage (GTDB taxonomy): Bacteria > Actinomycetota > CADDZG01 > CADDZG01 > WHSQ01 > DASSMG01. The sequence continues at coordinate 3,440 of DASSMG010000087.1, read as the reverse complement.
ATCTTCATGCAGGCGTTCCCGCAGGTGGGCGACCAGTTCCGTCAGGAGTTCCGGCGCGGTCATGCGGAGGACCACTACATGGTTCTGAGCCTCAGCGCGGAAGTGACGACTCCGTACGGCCACTTCGGCGACAACCGCCTCCGGCGCAGCGTGCAGCTAACTAAGGAATGGTCGCCGCTCGAACCGCGGGTTCGTGACCACAAGTACTACGTGCGGGGGATCGGCGAGGTCGCCGAGGTCACGGTCAGAGGCGGTCACGAAACGCTCGACCTGTTCACGATCCGGAAGCGCTAACCGTTCTTTCTAAACATAGCCACAATATGTGTAGGCATGTTTAGAAAGAACGAGGGGGTTAGAGGGTGAGGGTGCCGAGGTCGAGGGTCTGGCCTCGCTCGACGTGGACATTCAGCACCTTCGTCTTCGAACCAGCCTGGATCGTGAGGGTGAAGCTCTCGGGCTTCTTCTCGTAGGGCCGGTCCGAGGGCGACAGGTGCCACTCGAAATAACCGTTCTTGTCGGTCGTGATCGACATCTTGAGCTTCTCGGGGTACCCGGCCTCGCCGGTCGGGTTTTCCGGTGACAGCTTGGTCACGAAGCTCTTCGTGATCGTGAGCTTCGCCGGACCCCCGGCCACGCGGCCGCGGATGATCGAGTGGTAGTCCGGATCGGCGGCGGCTCGGAGCAGCACCATGAACGCGTTGACGTGTTGCTTCCAGAACGACCCGACCTCCTGGTCGTAGGGCGGATGGAACCCGATAGTTCCGTGCTCGATCGTGTAGCCGAGCGAGTCCATCGCGGCGTAGGCCCAGTCGTCGGTCGTCCCGGTCGTCGGATAGCCGACCGTCGGGGCGTTGTCGTAACCGAGGATGTTCGCAACCTTCTGGCCGAGACGCTCGAGGATCCCGTCCTCCGGCGAAGTGCCACCACCTGTCCGCAGAACGGAGCCCTGATAGGTGTGGTTGGTCAACACCATCGTGACCGGACGAGACAGGATGATGTCGCGCACGTCCTGGGTCTCGGGCTCGGAGAAAGGCGCGTCGCCTCGATAGGTCTGGTCGTAGACTTCGCCCGACGAGCCTCCGTGACCGTCACCCCACAGGTACGCGTAGTTGCGGTTCGGGTCGACCCCGTAGGCATCCGGATTCACCTGGCGGGGAGCGGAGACGGTCACGCCGGTGAGCGAACGCCGGTTCTTGCGCCAATAGCCCTCGAAACCGTTGCCGGCGCCGAGGTTGTCGTTCTGCGCCAACGACTCGCGTGAGTAGTCGAAGCCGTCGACGTTGACGATCGGAACGAGGATCACTCGCACCCGGTGCAGCAGCGAAGTGATCTCCTTGTCCTTGCCGTAGTTGTCGACGAGGTAGTGGGCGAAGATCATCGGGTACTCGCCGGCCGGCCACTCGCGAGCGTGATGCACCCCGTCGATGTAGAAGACCGGGCGTCCGTCGTTCTCGTCCTTGACGTTCGCGGCGATCTCGATCCCGTAGATCGTGCGTCCTTCGAGCGAGGGGCGCGGCATCTTGAACGTCTCGACGAGGCCGGGATCCTTCTTGGCCATCGCCTTCATCTCGTCGTTGTAGTCGCCGAGGCGGCGGTAGTCGCTGCGGTTGGGGCCAGGAAGGTGCTGGACCGAATCGGCCGCGGTGCCTCCGAGCGCCTGGTCGCGCGCGACGAGGTCGGTCGTGACCACGTCGTAGTCCGCGTGGAGAGCGTCGAGACGAGCCAGATCCCCGGGCCACAGCAACAGCTCGATCGAACCGGCGGTGTTGTTGTGGGTGTCGTCGAAATGCGACAGCACGTACTCGGCCTGCGCGGCAGAGTCGGGATGAACTCGAACGAGCATCAGCCGGTTCGTGTCGGAGTGTCCGATCGGGGCGATGCCGGCCACGAGGAGCACTGCGAGCGCGGCGACGAAGAGCCTCTTGAAAGGAGTCATGGGCGCCTAATTCGCCGCCGATGGGCCCCCTCCCTGCCCCGGGCATCCTCCGGTCACCGGTCGGGGCGGAGCGAACCCATCGACCGGCCCGGCAGGCTATAAACGGTGGACCCAACGCACCCAGATAAGGAGTTCCGATGAAGAAGATCGTTGCCGTCGTCGTACTTGCTTTGCTCGCGCTCGCTCCCACTGCGGGGGCCGCGACGTTCACCGACCCCGACGACATGACGAGCCCGCTCGACATCCGGAAGCTCACCTACACCGACGAGGGCCACCAGGTGGCGACGTTCGTGGTCGTGACGGACGACAACTGGCGGTGCAGCTACATCCAGCCGGGCCTCACGAGCGTGAAGTGGCTGTTCGACGGGCGCAACGACGGCGACGTGGACCTCGTCGGCAAGACGCGATGCCTGAACCCGGCGGGTCCGGGCCGCGACCTGGAGCTGTTCCTCAGCGGCAGAGACACGGGCAATTCCTACGAGCCCGTGCCGATCAAGAGGCCGAACCGGCACACGATGAAGGTGACGTTCAGCTTCGACCTGGTCGAGCTGCGCGGCCCCCACGCGAGCATGTTCATGAAGGTCAAGGACGGCGCGGCCGAAGGCTGCACCTCGGCCCACAAGTGCACGGAGCGAGCGCCCGACTCGGGCAAGTGGCAGCTCTTCTAACCCCGCCCCCCTCGTTCTTTCTAAACATAGCCACAACAGATGTAGGCATGTTTAGAAAGAACGGTTAGGGGTCGATCTCGAGCTCGACCTTGTTCGTGTAGAAGGCCGCGTGATCGACGAGGTAGCGAGATTCCGGGATCGGGTCCTCGTACGCCCACAGCGCGTTCTCCGCGGCGCGGTCCCCCACCGTCACCGTCCAGTACGACGCCTGGCCCTTGAACGGACAGTGGGTCGAGTGGTCGGTGCGCGTCAGCACCTCCCTGCGGATGTCCGCGAACGGGACGTAGTAAACGGGCGGGAGCCCGGTCTCTCGAAGAACCTTCGCGTCCGTCGTGTCGGCGATCACCTCGCCGTTGAAGCTCACGCGCACCCGCTTGTCGCAGGGCTCGACCTCTAGGACGTGTCCTCGTTGATCCGCCATCGTGGTCGCGATTATCGCGGCATCGGCATCGAAACGGGGAAGATGGCGTGATGACCGAGGCGGACGGTGCCATCTTCGACGGGCTCAATCCCGAGCAGCGGCGGGCGGTGGAAGCCGTGACCGGGCCGGTGTGCATCCTCGCGGGGGCCGGATCGGGGAAGACCACCACGATCACCCGGCGGATCGCCCATCAGGTTCGCAGCGAGACCTTCGAGCCCGGCGCGCTCCTGGCGGTGACCTTCACCGAGAAGGCCGCCGGCGAGATGAAGCGCCGCCTTTTGAACCTCCAGGTCACGGGCGTGCAGGCACGCACGTTCCACTCCGCGGCCCTGAAGCAACTCGGCTTCTTCAGGTCGGGCTGGGTGCAGAACGTATTGAGCTCGAAGGCGCAGATCCTCGGCGCGATGGTGCGAGC
>DASSMG010000086.1:0-4122 GCA_035688995.1 Actinomycetota bacterium | reverse complement strand
AGGGTGTGACCGTTGCGACGCGCCGCGGCGACGAGCACGTTGCCGGCACCGAGCGTGTAGCCGGTCTTGATCCCGATCGCACCTCGATAACTCTCAAGTAGAAGATTACGGTTGTCGAAGGTCGCCGGGCCCCGGGGCGTGGGGATCGTCGCTCGCCGCAGGGCAACGATCCGAGCCAGATAGGGATCGTCCAGGACGTGGCGACCGATCGACGCCAGATCGGCGGCGCTCGCATAGTGCCCGGGGGCGTCGAGCCCGTGCGGATTGACGAAGTGGGTCCGGTCGGCTCCGATCCGGCGAAGGTAGGCGTTCATCAACGCGACGAATCGGGCGGTGGTTCCACCCACGTGCTCGGCCAGCGCCGCCGCGGCTTCGTTCGACGAGTCGAGCAGCATGGCTCGCATCAATTGATCGACGGTGAAAACGTCTCCCGGAACGAGGTCGAGCCCTCCCCCGCCCACGGCCGCCGCGGCCCCCGACACGACGACGGTCTCGTCGGGGTCCGCCCGGTGAGCCACGAGCAGGGCCGTGACCATCTTGGTCGTGCTGGCGTTGGGGAAACGATCCCGCGGGTTCCGGGCGTAGAGCACCCGGCCCGACTCGTCGACGACGATGCAGCGGGCGCACGTGATCTTCGGTGGGTGCGGTGCGGCACCGGCCGGGGTCGCACACGTCAGCCCAACGGCAAGCGCGGCGAAGAAGGAGACGAGTCGACTTGTCGATAGGTGCACTTATCGACGCTTAGAGGAGCTCCCGCAGCATCGCGTTCAGCGTGGCTTCTCGCATCTGGCGCGACAGCGCGGCGAGCTCCTGCAGCGATCGTCCGGCTTCACCCTGGGCCGCGGGGTCGCGGCGCCGGGCCACCGGGGTGACGATCTGCTCGAAGAAGGCGGCCTCGCGGTCGGCGAACTGGCGGTACATCTTGAGGTGGCGGGCCTGTACCCCGAATTCGAAGAAGCGCCGGGCGGCGGAAGCCACGACGAGGTCGTTCTCGTCGTAGGTCCCGGCGTCCCCGGCGGCGACGATCCCGAACTCCTCGAGCTCGCGCAGCCGGGCTTCGTCGAGCCCCGAGGCCTTGAGCAGCTCACTGCGGGACAGCGACGCAGAGGTGGCCACCGGAGCGGCCGAGCCGTTGCGCTTGCTCTTGGCCGGGGTCGGTGCCGGTGCGGCGACGGCCGGGATAACTCCCCCGTTGGAATCGACGTCCTGGAGCCGCTCCCGGATCACCTTCAGCGGCAGGAAGTGGTCCCGCTGCAGCTCGAGGATGTAGCGGAGCCTCGCCAGGTCCCCGTCGTAGAACATCCGGTAGCCGGAGTCCGTCCTCTTGGGGTTGATGAGGCCCTCGGCCTCGAGGAACCGGATCTTGGAGATGCTCACGTCGGGGAAGTCGGGCCGGATCTGGTCCAGCACCTCGCCGATGCTGAGGTAGTCGCGCGATCGAGACAGTGGCACCCCTCTACCCTCCCGTGAGGAACACGAGCTTGAATTTGCCGATCTGGATCTCGTCGCCCGACCGCAGCTCGGCCTCTTCGACCCGCTCCCGGTTCACATAGGTGCCGTTCAGACTCCCGACGTCGTGGAGCTCGAAGCCCGCATCCCCGCGCCGGATCTCGGCGTGGCGCCGCGACACGGTGATGTCGTCCAGGAAGATGTCGGAGTCGGAATGACGGCCGATCTCGGTGGTGGGACCGTCGAGGAAGAACTTGCTGCCGGCGTTCGGGCCCCGCTTGACGATGAGAACCCCGCGCCCTCCCTCGAGTTCCTCCGGCGAGATGTGGATCTCTTCTTCGAGCTCGACGTCGAGCTCGCCGGCCGCGAACGTGATCGTCGTGTCGGTCGCGCCCTGATCGGTCAGGGGCTGGCCGCACGACGAGCAGAAGTTGGAACCCTCGGGATTGCGGTGGCCGCAGTTCGTGCAGTACATGGGCGAAACCCTATAGAACAGCCTTAGGGTTGGTCAACCCCCGTCATCCGGCGGCGACCAGGGTCCGGTACTCGTCGGCCGACATGAGGCCGTCGAGCACGGAGGCATCGCCTTCCACCGCGACGAGCCAGCCTTTGCCGTAGGGGTCCTCGTTGATCAGCTCGGGTGCCGCCTCGATCTCGGGATTCGTGGCGACGACGGTTCCGGTCACCGGGCTGTAGACATCCGACACCGACTTGGTCGACTCCACCTCGCCGAGAGGTTTGCCGGCCTCGACCTCGGCACCGGTCTCGGGCAGCCCGACGAAGACGACGTCGCCCAGTTGATCCTGCGCGAAGTCGGTGATCCCGATCACGATGCGGCCGCCGTCCTGCTTGGCCCACTCGTGTTCCTTCGTGTACCGACGATCGTCGGGAACCTCGCTCACTCCCAACCCCTTTCGACGCTATGTAGACAAATCAATAAGTCTGCTCGCCGTCGGCGGCCGCCGCCTCGGCGACCATGGCCGCGTACCGATCGGCCAGTTCCTCCGCCCCCGCCGCGGTTGACGCCTCCGCCCACACCCGACACACGGGCTCGTCGGGCACCGGTATGACCAGGACCCATCCATCGTCCTGGACCACCTTGATGCCGTCGATCAGCACGAGCCGGCCCGGCACCTCGGCCGATGCTACGTGGCGCATCACCGTCCCGCGCAGGTCCCACGGGGTGGCGACGTCGCGGCGGGCCATGTGGGCGACCGGCACTTCGTCGACGAGCTCCGACAGCGGCCGGTTGGCCACCGAGACCACCTCGAGAGCCTTCCCGAACGTCATGAGCCCGTCGGGGGCCGGCAGGAAACGCGGCCAGATCAGAGAGCCGTCGGGGCTCCCGGCGAAATCGATGGATGGCATCGCCGCGCGATTCATGAGGCTCGCGATCGAGACGGGGGTCCAGTCGATCAGCCCGCCCGCATCCTCGACGAGCCTCTCACCCGCGCTCGATGCCGACACCGGCAGAGCGAACCTCGTCGCCCCGCGCCCCAGCTCGTGCCGGAGGAACACGAGAAGTGCCTTGTCCGGCGGGATCACCCGGCCCCGGTCGTCGACCAGGCGGGCCACCTCACCCCCGGGCTCGAGGAGCACTCCGAGGTCGGACCCTGACTTGCGCACGTGCTCGGACAGCCGCTCGGTGAGCGCCGCCAGGTCCGATGCGACCAGCACGGGGCGATACTCGTCGGTGAACGCGTTGACGCCGAGCGCGTCGCACCCGAGACGACCGAGGAGCGAAGGAGCGATCAGGGAGGCCGGACCGAACGCGTAGTCCACGACGACCTTCGCCGCGCGCTCCCGGATCGCCGGGATGTCGAGGCCCCGCAACAGTCCACGCGTGTACTGCTCGAGGGCGCGGGGTGGGAACTCGATATCGCCGATGCGTGCCGGCGAAGCCCGCCGGTAGTCCTCTCGGTAGAAGATCCGCTCGAGCTTCCGCTGATCGGCCTCGGACAGATCGACACCCTCCGCATCCATGAACCGGATCTCGACGATCTCGGGGTCCTTGGGAGACGTTCGGAAGTTGATCGCGCCGGTCGCCTGTTCGCTGCGCACGCTGAACCGGGTGACCGGCATCGGGACGAGCTCCAGGTCGTAGCAGTGCACGCCGGTGGAGTTCAAGCCCGCTATGAGGGCCCTCTTCATCGTTCGAGCCGCGCGACTCGCGTCGCGGCCTGCGACGACCGCGCTCCCCCGCCTGAGGAAAGTGCCGTAGGCCATCCCGAGACGCACCGCGGTCTGCGGCGTGACGCCGATGTTGACGAGACCGGTGACTCCGCGCGCTCCGAACAAACTGCGCGCGACCCGGCGTTCGCGCACGATGCTGTGCGCCACGATCGCGCCGGCTTCCACGGTCTTCGAGGGATAGATCTTCACGTTCGGCCGCACGATCGCGCCGGCCCCCACCACGACGTCGTCGCCGACGACCGCGCCTTCCTCGAGCAACGCACCGCGTTCGAGCGACGCGCCGCGTCCCAGAACCGCACCGCGAACGCGGGCGACCGAACCGACGTGCGCCCCCTCCATGATCACGGACCCGGCCACCGTCGCGTCCTCGCTGAGGATCGCGTTCGACCCGATCGTGGTGTGCGAGCCGATGACGACACCTGCCGAGATCCTGCAGTTGTCCCCGATGAACGCCGGTGCCTCGATACGAGCGGTCGGATC
>DASSMG010000085.1:0-2769 GCA_035688995.1 Actinomycetota bacterium | reverse complement strand
ACGATCCAGGCGCCGAAGTTCGCCGGCTCCCGGATCGCGTCGGCGAGCCCGAGCTCGCGGAGGAGTCGGACGGGAGCGTCGTTGCGAGCCAGTAACGAGTCGGGCCCGAATTCGATGGGGATGCCTTCGAGCCTCGAGGTGAAGACCTTGCCCCCGAGCCGCGGGGCCGCTTCCAGAACCGTGGTGCGGGCCCGACCCTGCAAGCCGTACGCGACCGCCAGGCCGGCGATCCCGCCACCGACTATGACGACGCGCCGGGTCGTCATCCCTCCTCGAAGCGCCGCATGACGACGGCGGCAAGCGCGTCGAGGAAACCGGGGTCGTCGTTGGGCGACCGGGTTCGGGCGAACGCAACGCCCAGCTCCTCGGCCCGGGCGCTCGCTTCGATATCGAGGTCGTAGAGCACTTCGAGATGGTCGGCAACGAACCCGCAGGGGCAGACGACGACCGCCCGCGCCCCCTTCGAAGCCAGGTCCTCGAGGATCTCCAAGACGTCGGGCCCGAGCCATGGATCGGCGGTGCGCCCCGCGCTCTGCCACCCGACCTGCCAGCTCGATAACCCGCACCGATCCGCGACTGCAGAGGAGGTCTCGGCGAGCTGGTCGGGGTATGGATCTCCGGCTTCGAGGATGCGACGCGGCAGGCTGTGCGCGGTGAAGAGCACCGTCGTTCCGTCGGGACCTCCCACGCGGCCCAACGCATCCTCGAGAGCTCCCTGCAGGAAGTCGAGATACCCGGGCTCGAGATGCCACGAGCGAACCATCGCCACGCTCCCGGCCCAACCCGCCTCGGCCCCGGCCGCTTCGACGCGCCGTTCGTAGTCCCCGATGCTCATCGTCGAGAAGTGGGGAGCCAGAACCAACCCCACTGCCTCGTGGACACCATCGGCGGCCATCGCCGCGATCGCATCGGGGATGAACGGCGCCGCGTGTTTCTGTCCGATGAAGGTGGTGACGCCGGTGCGCTCGGCGATGCCTTTCGCCTGTGCTTCCGTCATCTCCAGCAGAGGGGAGCGTCCTCCGATCGCGGCGTAACGGGCGGTCAGTTCTTCGAGCTGTTCGGGCGTAGGAGGGCGGCCGCGGCGGATGTCCGTGTAGTAGGGCTCGACGTCGTCGAGGTCTCTCGGCGTGCCGTATGCCATAACGAGTACGCCGCGGGTCACGACGGCGACCACCCGTGCACGTGGTCCACCAGCGCCTTGAGGATCCCCGGATCGGTCTCCGGTACCACGCCGTGGCCGAGATTGAAGATGTGACGGCTACCCCCGCCGCGTTCCAGCACGTCGCTCGCGCGTTCCGCAACGACGTCCCAGGGAGCCAGGCACACGGCCGGGTCGAGATTGCCCTGCAACACCGGGCCATCTCCGACGACGGCGCGTGCGTCGTCCAGCCCGATGCGCCAGTCCACGCCGACCACCTCGGTTCCCGCGGCACCGAAGTCGTCGAGCAAGTGCGCGCTTCCGACACCGAAGAGGATCCGGGCCGCTCCCGTGGAACGAAGACCGGCGACGATCTTTCCGATCCACGGCGCGACGTACGAGCGATAGTCACTCCGAGACAGGAATCCGATCCAACTGTCGAAGAGTTGCACCGCGGCCGCTCCCGCTTCAACTTCCGCAGCGAGCAGGTTGAGCGCCGTTGCCGACAGGGTGTCCATCAGCTGCGCCCATGCATCCGGTTCGGAGTACATGAATGCTTTCGTGGCCCGGTGATCCTTGGACGGCCCGCCTTCGATGAGGTAGCTCGCAAGCGTGAATGGTGCTCCGGCGAATCCGATCACCGGCACCGGGGACTCTTTGGCGAGTTGAGCTACGGCCTCGATCACGTAGGGGACGTCGGTCTCGGGCTCGAGCACACGGATCGCGGCGACGTCGCGCGCGGTACGCACGGGCGAGGCGATCACGGGACCGACCTCCGGCTTGATCTGGAGGTCCACGCCGACCGCACGAAGCGGCACGACGATGTCGCTGAAGATGATCGCGGCGTCCACACCGAGTCGCCGCACCGGCTGCATCGACACCTCGACCGCCAGATCGGGTGTCTCGCACAGCTCGAGGATGTCGTGTTCCTCTCTCAGCGCGCGGTATTCGGGCAGGCTGCGACCCGCTTGGCGCATGAACCAAACGGGGGTCGCGTCGGTGGGTCGTCCGAAGCACGCGTCGAGGAAGCGCATCTTCTCGATCCTAAAGAGGGGTTCGGCCGCTCAGGCCAGGATGGATTCGAACAGGTCGACGTACTGGATGAGGCTTCGTGCCCCCAGGAACTCGTCCCGGACGCGTTCCCGCGCCTTGTGTCCGAGCTCGGATGCCAGCGCGTCGTTCGAGAGGACCTCGACGACCGCATCGCCGTATTCGTCGAGGTCGGTCGGGTCATCGATGAGGATCCCGGAGGCGTCGTCCACCACCTGATCCTGGATGCCGCCGATCCGGCTCGCAACGACGGGCCGCGCCTTCCACATCGCTTCCGCCACGGTCAGACCGAAGCCCTCGGCGAGGCTTTTCTGAACGACGACGTCGGCACGTCTCTGCAGGGCGTTGACCATCGCGGCGTTCTCCTCGGCGTCTTCCATCGGGAGACAGGCGAGATGCACGCGGGAGGCTATGTCGTCGGGCAGTTCCGACCACCGCTGCCGGCATTCTTCGAGAACCTCCTGGCCCTCGGGATCGTCGGACACCGCGGCAACGGCAGGGCCCCCGAGGATGAGGTGCGCGTCGGGGACGGCCGGAGCCACGCGGTCGGCGAAACCACCGATGACACCAACCGGGTCCTT
>DASSMG010000084.1:0-9709 GCA_035688995.1 Actinomycetota bacterium | reverse complement strand
GCAGGAGGTATTCGAGGCCCGTTCGTTCGATCACGTGATCGTTCTCTGCTACCGCGAATCGCTGACCATCGCCGAGTCCGACGCTCGAACCTTGATGACTTTGCTTCAGCTTCGGCAACTTCTGCAGAACGCGGGAACGACGAACGTGAGCATCGTGACCGAGCTTCTCGACGTGAAAGACGTCGAACTGGCGCGTGTCGCGAATCCCGACGACTTCGTGGTGAGCGAACAACTGGTCAGCCTGCTGATGACGCAACTGTCCGAGAATCCCGACCTGGGAAGCGTGTTCGCCGATCTCTTCGACTCGTACGAGTCCGAGATCATGCTCAAACCGATCGACGCTTACGTCACACCGGGAGCGAAGGTCCCGTTCGGAACGGCGGTCGCGTCGGCGCGCCGTCATCACGAGGTCGCGATCGGCTACAGGAAACGGGGCGACGGGACGGCGGGAGCGGTCGTGGTGAATCCTTCGAAGACCGAGGAGGTCGCGTTCGACGCCGGCGATCAGCTGATCGTCGTTACGACGAGCTAGGACGCGATCACGTTCAGAGTGGTACCCGGCATCTCGTATCCGGGCCCACTCCGGAAGGGCTCCATCTCTTTCCGCAATGCCTCTTTGTACGTTTCGATGGCATCGGGTGGGAGTTGTCGAACGAGCGTGGCGATCGGACCCGCCACGTCCACCATGAATCCCCAATCGTCTTCGAAACTCGACGATCTCCACTTGACGGTGGCCTTCTCGATCGTCACCTGCTCGAACCCGGCCTGCGAGGTCATGTCGCGCACCTTGTCCACGTCGGCCATCGAGAAGATCCCGCCGGGGCCGAACGCGTCGCCGGGGAGTTGGTGCCCGAGCTTCCTGATCGTCATCGCCGGCAACAAGACCCACGGGTTCTCGTCCGGTGCTCCCCACACGGAGTACGCGAGTCTGCCGCCATCCCGAAGGACACGTCGGGTTTCCCGAAGTGCGCGCTGCGGATCGAGCATCAACATGTAGGCCCACCGGCACAAGACGACGTCGACACTCTCGTCGGCGAGATCCATACGCTCCGCGTCCATCACGCGACATTCGGCGTTAGTGAGGGAACGGTCGGCAACGAATCGCTCGGCGATCGCGACCATCTCCGGCGAGAAGTCGGTCTCGATCACGCGTCCGGTCTCGCCCGCCGCCTCGGACAACAGCGGCGCGGTGTCTCCGGGACCGCAACCGAGCTCGAGGATGGTGTCCCCCGGACGCGGCGCCGCTTGGGCTATGAGCCACTCCGTCACGGAATGGGTCGTGTCCCACATCCGCCGCCGGTGACGATCCCACCCCGGAGCGAGGCTGCTCCACAGCGCCTGGGATTGCGCGCGTGCACGCTCGGGATCCATTCAACCGGGATATCACGCAAGGGGGTTAGAAAGGAAGGATGGCGCGAGCCCGGCAGCCCGATGACTGGACGAGGGACCTCGCGCAGGCGCGGGCCGCCGAAGCCGAGCTCGCAGAGATCCTCGCCGCCGACTCGCGCCTCGAGGACTTCGAGGACCACAGCGGCGACGTCGACCGCCTCGATTATTCGTTCACGTATGCGGGGTTGCATGTGGAGGTCGATCTCAAGGAGAAGCGACAGCGCTATTCGCCGGGCATCGGCCGGCTGTGGCCCGACCTCCCACCCCAGGACCTGTTCATCGTGGACGAGACCGTCTATCGGCGCGTCGTGTGGCGCGGGGGCGGCGGTTACCTCGTGGTCCACGACCATCCGGGGGACCGCTGGGCGATCTTCGGGCCGTGGGAGCTCACGCTCGGCCCCCGGGTGCGCTATCAGCGGTGGGGCCAGAGGCGGGGGGAGAGTTTCCTCAAAGGCAAGTTGCTCCTGAACCTGGGGGCCGCCGCCCGCGTGGCCCGGACCTTCAGCGTCGACGATCTCCTGTGGGTGATCCTTCGGGCGGCCGAGGAGCGGGATGCGGTCGAGGCGGTCGCCCTGCGGCAGGCCGATCTCCCCGAGATAGGAGCCACCGACCCGGGCTAGCCGAGCGGGTGCGGATTCGGGGCTGCCGGAGGGCGGATTTCCCCCTCTAGCCGAGGCGCCGAGAACCTGTCACAGTCCTCCTCTAGCCTATGGAGAAGTCGAAGCAGAGCGGGGAAAGGGACGGCGTGGCCGAGCGCAAGAGGGGGACTTCGACCTCCAATTTCGGGGTCGGCAAGCGCGAGAGCCACGACGCCTCGGCCTTCTACGCACGCTTCACGTTCCCGACGATCTCGCAGGACGACGCTCTCGGCGATCCCGACCCCGCCGTCGTGGACACGATCCAGCTGCGCGACGCCCGGGACATGTCGGCGGTCCCGTCGAACACCGTCGCCCTGGTGGTCACCTCGCCGCCCTATTTCGCCGGCAAGGAGTACGAGCAGGCGCTCGGGCAGGGGATCGTCCCGGCCAGCTACCTCGAATACCTCGAGATGCTGCACGACTCGTTCGCCGAGTGCGTGCGGGTCCTCGAACCGGGCGGTCGGATCGCGGTCAACGTCGCGAACCTCGGGCGCAAGCCGTACCGGTCGCTCGCCGCCGACATCATCCACATCCTCCAAGACCGGCTCGGCCTCTTGCTGCGCGGCGAGATCGTGTGGCAGAAGGGACGGGGCGCCTCGGGTTCGTGCGCGTGGGGCTCGTTCCAGAGCTCGGCGAACCCGGTACTGCGCGACATCACCGAGCGCATCATCGTCGCCTCGAAAGGCCGGTTCGATCGGGCGGTCCCGCGTCGTAAGCGCGAGAAGGCCGACCGGCCGTCCGCCGTTTCCATCTCGAAGGACGACTTCGTCGAGTACACGCTCGACGTGTGGGACATCCCGGCCGAGAGCGCAACGCGAGTCGGGCATCCGGCGCCGTTCCCGGTCGAGCTGCCTCAACGGCTCATCGACCTCTACACGTATCGCGGGGACATCGTTCTCGACCCGTTCATGGGGTCAGGCACCACTGCGGTCGCGGCACTGCGGTCGCGACGGCATTACATCGGCTTCGAGGTCGACGAGCGCTATCGAGATCGAGCGCTCGAGAGGATCGAGAAGGAGAAAGAAGATCTGGTCGAGGCCGATTCGCGACGGCGCTCGCGCGAGGTCCTGATCCCGGCGATCCCGCAGGGCGACGATGCCGAGCTCGATCACCAGAGCCGCGCCGTCCGCGACGGCAAGCGGGCCCGTGAGATGGCCCACGAAGCGCTCGTCGGATGCGGATTCGAAGCGGTCGAGGCGGACGTAAGGGTCTCCGGTGTCGAGGTCAACTTCGCGGCGCGCGACCAGAACGGCGAACGGTGGTTCTTCGACGTCTCGGGTGCTTTCACCACGCACCGGCCGGGCCTGAAGAGAACCGACACGCTGTGGAAGGCACTCGGGCGCGCGGCGGTGCTGAAGGGGTCGGGAGTAGCGAACTATCGCCTGATCTTCCTAACGACCGATCTGCCGTCCCGCGGCTCCACAGGCGATCTGGCGCTGCGCGCCGTACGCGGCGATCTGTGCCACGACGTCATCCCGATGCTGTCGGCCGCCGGTATCGAGCGTCTGCGTCTCTACGCAACGGGTCAGGGTCGCGACGAGCCGTTGGGCGAACTGCTCATCGACGCGGAGGAGTAGCCGGGCTAGCCCTTCTCCGACGAGTGCATGATGAGCAACACCTCGTCGATGTGCTCGAAGAAGAGATCGAGTAGCTCGGGATCGAAGTGGGTCCCCCGTGCGCCGGTCATCATGTCGATGGCTTCTCCGAGTTTGAACGCCTTGCGGTAGACCCGGTGTGAGGTCAAGGCATCGAAGACGTCTGCGATCGCAGCGATCCGACCCTCGAGGGGGATCTCTTCGCCGGCCAAACCGTGTGGATACCCGGAGCCGTCCCAGCGCTCGTGATGGGTCACGGCGATCGTTGTAGCCAGTCGCAGCATCTCCGACTCGGACCCGTCGAGCATCCGCTCTCCCATCACCGTGTGGGCCTTGACCTGATCGAACTCGTCGTCGCTCAGGGGGCCGGGCTTCAGCAGGATCGCGTCGGGGACCCCTATCTTCCCGACGTCGTGCATGGCGCTGGCGATCCGGATGAGGTCGCAGTACTCGGGGTCTCGGCCCAACGCGCGAGCTATCAACTCGCAGTAACGACTCATGCGCTGAACGTGATTGTGAGTCTCGAGGTCACGGAACTCGGCCGCCATAGACAACCGCTGGACGGTCTCTTCGCGGGATTGCCTGACGAGAAGCTCGGTCTTCTCTAGCTCCCGAACGGCCGTCCACAGCTCGCGGGTGCGCTCTTGCACCATCTGCTCGAGCTTGTCGCGGTGTCGGCGGTTCTCGATCTCGAGCGTGCGACGACGAAGTGCGTTCGACACCGCGATGAGGATCTCGTTCGCTTCGAACGGTTTGATCACGTAGCCGTAAGCACCCATCTGGAGCGCGCTTTCGGCGAGCTTGCGGTCGTCCATCGCCGTGACCATCACCGTGGCGATGTCCGCGTAGGTCTGCGAGATGCCTTCCAGTAGCTCGAGCCCGTTCTCTCCGGGCATGTTCACGTCAGAGAGGATCAGATCGAAAGCTTCGCCGTGCAACAGGCCTCGCGCTTCCGCCGCGGACGTCGCGGTCGCGCAGGAATAGCCGTGGTGCGACAGGAGGCGGGCCAAAGATCGCAGAACGGACGGCTCGTCGTCGACGACGAGGATCGAACCCGCCGAAAGCGCGTCGGGGGCAGTGGTCGGAAGAGGCTCAAGCATTGATCGCATCGCTCACCTTCGCAAGTAGGTCTTCGGCTATCAACGGTTTCTGCACGTAGCGCGCGAGGTCACCCCCGGTCGCTGCGACGACATCCGAACTGAATCCCGACATCAGCACTACGGACACGTCGGGCCGAACCTCCGCGAGCTCGGCTGCGAGCTCCGGACCGGACATGCCGGGCATCGCGACGTCGGTCACCACGACGCTCACGCGGCCCCCATCTCCTCGTAAGCGTTCGATCGCGTCGTGACCATCCGCCGCGTCGACGACCTCGTATCCGTTCGCGTTGAGGATGCGCGCGGCAACGGACCGTACGGATTCCTCGTCCTCGACGAGCAAGACCGTTTCTCCGTTGCCGCTGCGAACCGGCGGGGCGAGGTCTTCCGCGGGGGCCTGCATCTGCTTGTCGATGCCCGCCGGGAACAGGATGTCGAACGACGTGCCCGCCCCGGGCGTCGAAGCGACGCTGATATGGCCCCCGGATCCGTGGACGATGCCGTAGACCATCGCCAGGCCGAGCCCCGTGCCTTCCCCGATCGCCTTGGTGGTGAAAAAGGGATCGAACGCCTTCCGCAGGACCTCGTCGGGCATGCCCTCGCCGGTGTCGGAGACGTGGAGCCGGACGAAGCGGCCCGGGCCGAGATCGAGATAGGAGCGAACTTCACTTTCGTCGAGGTCCACGATCGAGGTCTCGACGAGAAACTCCCCGCCGTGGGGCATGGCATCGCGCGCGTTGAGGGCCAGGTTCATGAGGATCTGCTCGACCTGGCCGGGATCCGCGACGATCGGATCTAGTCGGTCTTCGAGTCGCGTCGAGAACGTCACCGGCTCTCCGAGAGCGCGGGTCAGGAGCTTGCTCATCCCGTTGATCACATCGTTCAGGTCCAGTGGCTGGCGTTCGACAACATCGCGACGAGCGAAGACGAGGAGCTGACGGGTGAGCGCCGCGCCCCGCGTGGCGGCGTCTTTCATCTCTTGGATGTCGGCCCTGATGTCCGAGTCCTCGTCGATGTCGTCCAGCACGAAGTTCGCGCAGTTGAGGATCACGGATAGGAGATTGTTGAAGTCGTGCGCCACCCCACCGGCGAGTTGACCAACGCTTTCCAACCGCTGGGCTTGATGGAGCTGTGCTTCCAACGACTCCTTTTCGACCTGACCTCTGGCGATGTCGGTGATGTCTCGCGTAACGGTTGCGAAACCGCGGAGGGCACCGGCCTCGTCGAGCACGGGCCAAACGACTTCGTTAGCGAGGAAAGCCACACCATCCCGGCGTAACCGAAGTCCCTCGAGTGCGACTCGCCCGGTGGTTCGGGCACGTTCGAGAGTGCTCTCCACTTCGCTCGCAAGGATCTCCCGGGGATAGAACCTCCCGAGATGCACGCCGACGATCTCTTCGGTCGTGTAGCCGAAGATCCTTTCCGCGCCGGAGTTCCAACTCACGACGACGCCTTTAGGGTCGGTCATGTAGATGGCGTAGTCGCTCACCGCTTCGACCAGAAGCTCGAAACGTTCTCGCTCCTCGCCCATCTCCTCTAGCAACCGTGCGGAAGCAAGCGACAGCGAGAGTTCGTTGGCCAGAGCCTGAAGAAGGGCGACGTCCTCGTCGGTGAACCCGTCCGCACCTTCGCCGTCGACCGCGGCGAGCAATCCCACCTTGCGTCCCCCTTCGACAACGGGGGCCGCGATCAGGCCGCGAGCGCTGAGGGGCTCCAGAAGGTGCCGCGACTCGTGATCGGCCTCGGAGACCGCGACGGCGACGGGATCTCCCCGCATCGCATCGATCAACGCGGTAAGTGGTGACGTCTCTGCGGGCTCGAGCCGAGCTATCGAGGCCTCGTTGTGTATCGCCGACCACAACGAGCCGTCCTTGGTCGCCACGACGGCGTGAACCTCCCGCGCCGAGAGCGTCCGGGCGACCGCGTGCAGGAAACGGTCGAGCGATTCTTCCCACGAGTGACCGGACGAAAGAGCGTGGCTCGCGTTCAACAAGCGGTAGGCGCGTTTCTTGTCGGCTCGCTGGCGCACGACCGCGCGCACCCCCACATAGAGAGCCGCCAGGGGGACGGGGAAGAGGAACACCGTCCAGGAAGCGGCCGTGTAAGCGGCGATGAAGAAGAGCCCCAACACCACGTTTCCGCCGAGACTGAACAACGCCGCAGGGATGCTGAGCTGCAGGGCGTCGTTCAGCGGCACGCGACCGGCGAGCCATAACCCCACTGCGACGAAGAGATGGGTGGCCGCAGCGAACGAGAGGATCGCTGCGACCGCGGCAAGTGCGTTCCAGGGAGTGAAACCGGCGTTCGAATCGTGCAGACCGGACCAAACGATGGCGGCGAACGCAGCGGCCGCGCCGTACTCGGCGACGTTGAAGAGCTCCTTGATCGGGTCTTTCTTGAGATCGCGCAGTCGCGCCAGGCCCATCGCGAGCGCCGCGCCGAGCGCGACCCCGGGGATCGGTAGGGCCACGATCATCGCGAGCACGATCGCGTCGCCGCCCGAGACGCCGATCTCCTCGTCTTCGTCGTAGACCGGCAGATCCTTGATCTCGGCCCCCGCAAGGAGGAGAACCAGGAACAGGGCCAGCACGACGTGATCGGTGACGTGTGGCAAACCGGTGGCGGCGGTGACGGCGACGCCTCCTATCAGGCCGACGAGATAGACGAAGAAACGAAGGGGGTAACGGCGCATCATCGGGTCGGACTCACTCCCACGCCGCGGCGTACCACTTGGACAGCCATGAGGACGAACGCCATTTCGTTCCCTCCCAGTCGGAGACGCGCCACTTCTCGCCGTCCCAGTCGGTGTTGAACCAATCCGCGCCGCGCCACTTCTCGCCGTCCCAGGTAGCGGCGCGCCATTTCTCGCCCGACCACGCGGTGGCCACCCATCGCGCGTCGACCCACGACGTCAGGGCCCACGTCACCGGGTCCCATCCCACGGTCGTGTAGGTCACCGGGTCCCACGCGACCAGTTGAAGAGGATCGGAGGGGTCGTACTGCGCGGTTCGTTCGCCCGACAGACTCAGTTGCCCGGCCGGCGAGTAGACGTCGAGACCCAACCCACCGCGATCGGCCTGGAGGCTCCCGAGCCCGGTTCCGAGACCGAGCAGCAGTCCTTCGTTCGCCCGCGCCGTGGACGTGGATCGCGTCGCGGCGTAGGCATCCACGAGTCCTTTCCCGGCGGCGTACTGGTCGGTGTCGGCGATGCGGCGCGCCGTGGACGTCAAGCGGTACTTGACCTGGTTCGGATCGAGTGACGGGTTCGCCTGGAGGATCTGGGCGACGATGCCCGACACCGTCGCGGTCGCCATCGAGGTGCCCGTGCCGCGGAAGTAGTGACCTGCGACCGTGGCCGTGGCGCCGAACTGTTGATCGATAGCGCTACCCGGTGCCCGTAGCGACACGGTGTGGACTCCCGGCGACACCACGTCCGGCTTGGGGACGCCGTTGGAGCTCGTCGGTCCGCGACCCGAGAAAACCGGGACACGGTCGTCGCCGATCGCGATCGTTCCGAGATCGTCGGCCGCCCCGACCGTGATGACGTACGGGTCGTCGGCGGGCTTGAGCACCGTACGGTTGTCGGGGCCGTCGTTGCCCGCAGCAACCACGACGACGATCCCGGCTTTCCACGCTTTCTCGACCGCGTAGTTCAGGGGAGCGAGTGCATACGTCTGGGTCGAGTCGCTGCCGAGCGAAAGGTTGAGGACCCGGATGTTGTAGGCGTCCTTGTGCGAAACCACCCACTGGATGCCGGCGAGGACGTTCGAGACATCGGTCGATCCGTCGAAGCCGGCTACCTTGACCGAGACCAAGCTCGCTTCGGGGGCCGATCCTTTCCACTTACCGCCCGACGCGGCCCCGTTACCTGCGATTAGTCCTGCCATGAACGTGCCGTGGCCGAACGTGTCGTTACATTCGGCTTCGGTCCCGGCTTCGGCGGAAAGGTCGACGCAAGCGCGGATGCGCCCCGCCAGATCGGGGTGCGCGTAGATCCCCGTATCGAGGAGCGCCACGCCCACACCGCGACCGGTGGTTCCCTGTGCCCAGAGTTGATCGGATCGAACGATCTTCTGCACGCGCTGAGGACCGAGCGTGTAGTCGTCCGCCTGGAAGCCGACGTGGCCGTCGGGCGTGATCTGCTCGACCCCGTCCGCGGCACCGAGCTGTTCGATGCGGTCGGCTGGAACGGTCGCTGAGACGCCGTCGACGACGTCCAAGCGCCGTTCGACCGTTCCTCCAACGCGGTCGACGGCCGCCGCGGCGGCTCTCGTCGTGAGCGCGCGCACGATCACTGAGAGCGGATCCTCTGTCCCCGGGACCCGCGGTGTTGCAGTCAGCGTTGCAGTTGTTGCGATGGCGACCAGCGCCACCACAGCAGTCCGCTTCCTGGACGGAACGCACGCGTCCACATCCCCCTCCGAACTGCTCCCGACCGCCCCCGGCCAGGTATTGAAGTCTGCGGGGTCGTGGCCGTCCAGGCCATAGGCCGACGGGGCGAGATTTCGCGACCGGTGTCACCCCCTCCGGGTGACCCATCGCTTCCGATATGTCGGATTCGAGGCGAGGTGGGGACTAGTTATCTACGACCATTGCGTCAGCGGGCTTCTTCGATCGGCTTGGTGGCGATCGTCCCGCGCAGCGCGGCCAGCCTGAGCTGAAGGTGAAGCATCACGCGCTCGTTCGGCTCCCGAGCGTCGAGTCCGGTGATCTTCTTGATGAGGTCCATGCGGTATCTCAGGGTGTTGCGATGCAGATAGAGGCGGCCTGCGGCATCTTGAGCGTGACGCGACGTCAAGAACACCCATAACGTTTCGACGAGTTCCGATCCGTGTAGCCGGTCGTGCGTTGCGAGGAGATCGACGGCTGCGGTTGCCGAGGTGCCGAGGTTGTCGTCGAGTGCGGCCGTCCACGCTTCGAGTGCCTGGGCATCGAAGTTGCCGATCCGTTCCGGAGCGGCGTCGATGCGGGCCACCCGAGCCGCCCAGCG
>DASSMG010000083.1:0-4598 GCA_035688995.1 Actinomycetota bacterium | reverse complement strand
AGGGAGACTGACCCTTCACGCGCTTCGGATACATGCCCACGTGCCAGTAGCCGATGTTCTCGGCGTCGGCATAGAACGCGTTGAAGGACATCGTGAAACCCCGTGCGGCCCGGGCGAAGTCGTCGATGTCGTCGATCTGGGTGTTCCATTCGTAGAAGGCGGGGATCGAATCGATCTCCTTCTTCCAGAAAAACCGTTCCTTGACGAACGCGGCCGGCTTCCCGCCGACGAGAGCCCGCTGGAAGACGGGGCCGTGAACCGTTCGGTAGAAGGTCCGCGTCTCCGTACCGGGGGGGCCGGGGTTCGCCGCCGTCGGCTTGATCGTGAACGTCTCGTCGCGCGATTCCATCTCTCGACATTCGCCTTTGAACATGTAGGCGTTGGAGTCGAGAGTTGCCTCACTCCCGTCGGTGTTGCACAGCAGTTCGGCGCGCGTATCGACCGCGTCCGAGTATCCGGTCGTCAACGACCACGCGTAGTCGCGCCCGCGTCCGAGGGGGATCAGGGCCGACGCGCCGGGGACGGCCGGACCACGGAAATCGATGCCGGGCGCATGAACGTCGATGTCCATGAAGAAGCCCGGATTCGCGTAGCCCACCTGGGGGGCGCCGATCTGCAGCGGGTTGTTCGTCGCAGACTGCTCGCGGGACACGATGATCGCGTTCGAAGTCGGCGAGCGGAAGCCGAGCGACGCGAGGAAGTCGGCACGCGCCTTGTCCTCGAGGATCGTGTTCTTCGCGACGTCCTCTGCGTTGTCCGGGATGGCAACCGATCTCCAGTTCGTCTTGCCGAGGTTCTGCGTGTGGAAGTTGGCGTCCGATCGGGCGATCGACGTCGGCGAGCTGGGGTCGTTCTGGAAGATCAGATCGTTGTAGACCCTGCGGCCTTTCCTCTTGCCGAGCTTGTCGACCACCCGCGCGTAGAGACCCGCGTTCTGCAGCTCGTCGCCCGCGGTCTCACCGAAGACACGGAGCTGGAGAACGACCAGATAGAGGGTGTCCAGGGGAGACCAATCCTCCGGATACACCGGTGGCGAGTTCTGCGTGGCGGTGTACTCGAACGGGAGCTTCGAGGGATCCATCTTGGCTTCGTCGATGTACTGGTTGATCCCGTCGGAATAGGCCTGCAAGCCTTCCTGGACCTGCTTCCCGACGTCACCGAACTTGTCGTCGAGGTCGTCGAGCATCTTCTGGACCTCTTCCTCGGTGTAGCCCTCACGGCGCGTATCGATGTCTCGATTGAGGTAGGTGTGGTCGGCGTCGTCGCCGATGAACTCAGTCAGCGTTCCCCGCGCGGCGTGGCGGAAGACATCCATCTCCCACAGACGGTCTTCGGCGGAGGCGTAGCCGAGCCCGTATGAAGCGGTACTCAGAGAATCCGCGTAGATGTGGGGAACGCCGAATGCGGCATCCCGATAGATCGTGATCCCGTCGGCCGGCGAATAGGGGTCTTCGAAGTCGGTTCCGGGGCCGAATTGGAACGGTTTGAAATAGCTCGGGAGCTCCGCCTCCGTCACGTTGTCGTCGTTGACGAGAGAGGCATAGAGATCGAGCTGGTCGGAGTAGTGGGCGCACTCACTCGTCGTCTGGTCGATGAATCCGCACTGACCGGGAGGGTCGATCGCCCACCCGGTGATGTCGTCGACGACGGTCGGGGGCGCGTCGGCGGCTCCTGCTCCGGCAGAGAAAGAGGCCACCAAGAAAGCGATCACGGCCACCACCGCGACAGATCTCATGCGCTTTGACGAGAGCGGACGTTTGGTCATTTTGACTCCTCCGCGTAGTCATTCGGTTTCGATCCGCCGTCGGCGGGAAAAGGCAAGGTGATTATGACTCGCGGAGACCTCCTCAAAGAGCGATACAAGCTCGACGCGCCCCTCGGCAGGGGGGGCATGGCGGAGGTGTGGCGCGCCATCGACGAGCGCCTCGGGCGTCCCGTCGCGATCAAGGTCCTGGCGAATCCCATAGCCGCGCAACCGGAGAACCTCGTCCGTTTCTTCACCGAGGCCCAGCAGTTGGCGCGCATCTCTCACCCGAACGTGGTGCGCGTGTTGGACTTCGGTGACGCCGACGGGGCGCCGTTCCTGGTGATGGAGTTCGTGCCGGGCGGAAGCGTTGCCGATCTCACCGGCGAGCCCATGGATCCCGATCGTGCGGCCCGTCTGGTCGAGAACGCCGCGCGCGGTGCCGCTGCCGCACATGCGATCGACCTGATCCACCGCGACATAAAACCGGCGAACATCTTGCTCGACGAAGACGGGACCCCCAAGCTTGCCGACTTCGGCATCGCGATGGGCTCGGGTCAGGAGAAGCTGACCGCCACCGGAACCGCTATCGGGTCGCCGCAATACATCTCGCCGGAGCAAGCCTCGGGTCGCCCCGTCGTTCCCGCTTCAGACGTCTATTCGCTCGGCGTCGTTCTGTACGAGCTCGTTTCCGGCCGCCGTCCGTTCGAGGCCGACAGTGCGATGGCCCTTGCAATCGCCCACGTCGAGAAAGAACCGCCGCCTCTGGACGTCCCCGGTATCGATCCCGAACTCGTCGCGATCGTCATGCGCTCGCTCGAGAAGGATCCGGAGCGCCGCTTCACCGACGGCGGTCAACTCGCGGAAGCGCTCTCAGGTTCGATGCCTGCATTCGTCCCGCCCCCCGTCACGTCGGTCGACCTCGGCGGCACGGACGAGATCGCGGCCACCGCAGCACCCACGAGACGGGGACGCGGGCGGGCGGCCTTCGTTGCGATCGCCGCCGCGGCTATCGCGATCGTGCTACTGGGGGCATTCGTGTTCGGTCGCGGCGTCCAGGAGGAGCGGGTTGCAGCCGCGCCGAGGGCGCCGGGTTCTCGCCACGCGCGGCACGAGGCGCGCCACTCCCCTCGTCCGACGACCTCGGCTCGACCGGTGTCGCCGGCCTCACCGACCACTCGTCCCTCCGCATCGCCGACTACCGCCAACCAGAGGAACACGCGCACGGTGAATAGCCGGGACCGTTCGAAGGACCAGGTACGGACGCAGCCGCAGTCCTCGCCGTCGCCGCAGCCCACCGCGACGGCGACGAGCCAACCGACCTCGGACCCGAGTCCTTCCTCCAGCCCCTAGCCGTTGTCCGCTATCGGGATCACGAAGTTCCGTCGCGGCCAGGTGACGATCGCGCGATTGATGCGACGGCGGAGCTTGAAGCGATTGATGGTCAAGCCCAAGCCCTGCGCCTGACGTTCGCAATCGGCCAGGAGCGCATTCACTTCCTCGTGCTTCGTGCCTCCTTGCCACTCGACCGCAACCCCGCCGAACCACGCGCGGATCCGGTCGGCTAGTGCGCCGAACGGAGCTCCCGAGAAACCCACGTCCCGCGCCTCGTCCGCGGTTGCTTGCGGCCTCACCCTCCACCCGAGATCGGTGGGAAGGAAGCGGCAATCGAAACCCTCCGTCGTCAGCACCACGGGTGTGTCGCGCAGCTCGCGTCCACGCTCGCGGATCGTCGCCACCGCTTCCTCGAGCGTCTGTCCGCCCACCTGGAGTCCCTCGACGGTGACGCCGTAATGGACCCGCCCCGCGTTGATCCCGAGGTCCATGATGATCAGGTAGGCCGTCGCCCCTATCAGGGCGGCGATCAGAAGGAACACCTTCGCTCGGAGAGACAGATTCACGACCTAGATGTTCGCATTCACCTGCGACCGTCGCAGGAATCCCGCGACCACAGCCCTCGGCCGTGCTCCCTCGCATCGCGCTGCAGAGATACGAATAGGTCGGCGTGGCGGACGTCGGGTGGATAGGTGAAGGCGTAGGCGTAGCCGTTCGCGACGAGACGCGCGTTCGCCATCTCGTCCCCTATGTAGACGTAACGCAGAAGACGGTCGTACTGGTCGGTTTCTTCGACATCCTTCACGAGCCGAACCTCGGCATCATCGAGAAGTGCGTGCGTAGCGGCCGACGCCTCGCGCCCGAAACACTGAACCGGAGTGCCCGGCTTGACCGTTTCCGGGGTATCGATCCCGATCAGACGGACCCGGTACTCCCCACCCACCGATGCCTGCCCCGCACCGGGGCCGTCCACTCGATCCGTGATCTCGACATCGATCGTGTCCCCGTCCACGACGTTCGTCACGACCGCGGCTTCGTAGCCTCCGGGCTCCTCGGCGAAGGTGGCCGGTGCCTGGTGAAGGAGCTCGACCTTGGGGCTGCACGCGACGAGGGTCGCCACGAGGACGAGAACGAGGACGCGAGGGCGCATCCGACCACGCTAAGGGCACGGACCGGCCGGGAGGTGTGGCCCGGCCCTCATTTGCAGGGTTGCCAGGGTCGGTAGAGGATTCGCCCTCATCGGTTCGCACACCAAAGATCGAGGAGGGCACAGTGGCCGATCAAGAGCAGCTCGACCCCCAGCAACTCGCCGAAGTGATCAAGACTCTCTCCGACGAGGAGCTCGCCGAGCAGATCAAGAACATGGGAGCGGACGTCACGCTCAAAGCGATCTTCGACGGGATGCAGGATGCGTTCGTCCCTGCCAAGGCGGCCGGGGTCACGTCGACGATCCAGTACGACATCACCACCGACGACGGAGTGAAGCAGTGGTCGGTCGCGATCGCGGACGGGAGCTGCA
>DASSMG010000082.1:0-4681 GCA_035688995.1 Actinomycetota bacterium | reverse complement strand
GGCCGACGTCACCACCATGACCGACGAGGACGTTGCGACCCTCGCGGAGGAGTTCGATCTACATCCCCTTGCGGTCGAAGACGCCCGGCATTCACGTCAGCGACCGAAGCTCGAGAGCTACGAGCACCATCTCTTCCTCGTTCTCCACGAGCTCGACGAGCTGGGCGGTCAGCTCGAGCCGCGTCAGATCTCGGTGTTCGTCGGGCTCCGTCACGTGATCACCCTGCACGAAGGCGCGGGCCGCACCGTGGCCGCAGCGAAGAAAAGGTGGCATCAGGACGACGAACGCTTCGGCGAGGGCTCCGCGTACCTCACTCACACTCTGATGGACACGATCGTCGACGACTACCAAGGGATCGCCGACAAGCTCGAAGGAGAGATCGAGGAACTCGAAGACATCGTGCTCGAGCATCCGACCGCGCCTATCCAGCGGCAGCTCTACTCCCTCAAGCAGCGAACCGCCCGGCTCCGTCGTTTCGTGTTCCCCCTCGAGCGCGTTCTTCAGTCGATGCTCGACAACTCGCACGAAGAGCGCATCCCGACCGAGACCCATGCACTGTTCACCGACGTCCTCGATCACCTGCTACGGATCGCCGACCAGGTCCGGAACATCGAGGACCTGGCGACCGCGGCGATCGATCTGCAGCGCGCCGAGGGGGCCCAGGCGCTGAACGACGTCACGAAGAAGCTGACCGCGTGGGCCGCGATCATCGCCATCCCCACGTTGATCTCGGGCATCTACGGCATGAACCTCGGCATCGTTCCGCGCGTCGGCAGCCGAACGGGCTTCTGGGAGGTCCTCGTGCTCATGGTGGTGCTCGTCGGCGTCATGTACTTCTACTTCAAGAAGAAGACGTGGATCTAGCCGGCTGCAGGCCCGCCCGCTGGTAAGGTCTCGCGCATGGCTGAAGGTAAACAGAAGAAGGTCACGCAACGGATCCACCTCGACGTCTATCTGACGGCGCCGGACGGTCGTGTTCGCAAGAGCTACGCCGGTGAGCTACGCCGCCTGCAGAGGCTCGGCTTCCGCGAGATCGACCGTCGGATCGGCAACCGCGAAGACCACGTGAAGGTCACCCTCGAACGCGAGATCGACCGTTACCCGGGGGTCCCGCTGCCGGCGGTCCCGCCGTACATCTCGTAGGGGTCGGAACGATCGACATGAAGCCCTTCCGCGCCGGTCTCGTGGCCGGCGTCGTCCTCGTTGCGTTGTTGCTGACGGGGTGCGGGAAGGCCGACGACGACCCTGCGTCGGGCGAGAAACAAGAAGTGTCGATGCAGGCGTACGACTACTACTTCGAACCGACATCGATCACCGTGAACGTCGGCGCCGAAGTGACCCTGTCGTTCAAGAACAACGGCGCCGTCACACATTCGTTCACGGCCCCCGACCTCGACGTAGAGACGGTCGCGGACTCCAGTAACTCATCGACCGTCACGTTCACGGCTCCCGCCGCGCCGGGTTCCTTCGACTTCTTCTGCAAGTACCACCCCGACCAGATGAAGGGCACGATCTCGGTTGGTGGGGCGGATCAACCCGTCGAGAACCAACCCGACGTTACCGACGACGAGAGCACCGACTCCGATTACTGATCGGTCTCAGCCGAGGCCGCTCGCTCCATCACCGACGAAGGGGTTCGACGCTTTCTCGCGCGCGATCGTCGTCGCGGGCCCGTGACCCGGATGCACGGCCAGGTCGTCGGGTAGCGCGAACAACTTCGAGCGAACGGCGGTGATCAACGCGTCGGTATCTCCTCCCGGAAGATCGGTTCGGCCGACCGATCCAGCGAACAGCGTGTCTCCGGAGAACAAGGCGTCGGGGGCGACGAGGCTGATGGAGCCCGGCGAGTGCCCCGGCGTGTGGATCACCTCGATCTCGACGGAGCCGACGGCGAGACGCTGACCCTCGCTCGCGTCGGTATCGACCTCGGCCGGCGGAGGCAATTCGAGACCGAGGAAGATCTGAGCCGATTCCTGCACCCAATCGAGAAGTGGGCGGTCGGCGGTGTGCAGCATGAAGGGGGCACCGGTCGCCTCCCTCAAGGCGTCCGACGCGATCACGTGATCGAAATGCGCGTGGGTGGCGATGATGGCCGCCACCTTCAGCCCGAGACGCTCGACCTCGCTCCCGATCACGTCGGCATCACCACCCGGGTCGATCACCAGGGCGTCTTTCGTGTCCGGGTCCCCGACGATGTAGCAATTGCACGCGAGGGGGCCTACCGCGCGCTGCCAGAAGATCTGGAAACTCATCGCTCGTCCTTCCTTGCCGTTTGCCGCGTCAGATGGTGGGCCGACGATCCCAGGCCTCCACCGACGACGGCGCACAGGAACGTGCCCACCAAGGTCCACAGCGGGTGGACGTCGACCTGCGCGAGGCCGCGACCCAACAAACCCGCACCGATGCGTGCCTCGCCGGCCCACGCTGCGACCGACACCGTCACGGCAAAGGTCGCGGCCGCGATCCCCAAGGATCGCGCGGCTTCGCGCGGTGCATCCGCACGACCCAACCAATAAGCGGCGGCGCCGGACGCGACCAGCGGGACGACGACCAGCGCGACGGCGAGCCCCGTCTGATCGCCGAACCAGCCCAGATGGTGGACCCGATCGACGACGGAACCGGCCACGGTCACGCGCGCTCCGACATCGATCGGCGCGCCACTTCCGATCGCGATGATCGCAACGACGAGGTTGGGCAAGAACGCGATCAGGTAGACCGACGCGGCCACGGCCTCTCCGATATCGCGCGGTGTGGACGGGCCGCCCCGGATCAGACCGACGATGACGATCATCAACAATGCCGCGGCGGCGAGAACGGCCGCCGTCGCCAGGGTGGCGGTTCCCATCGCGAGACCTCGGCGGATCTCGTCGCGATCCCCACCGGAGGCCACCAGCGATCTGAGCCGGCTCGGCAGATCGGGGGCCCACGCGGCAAGAACCCCGAGGAGTGCCGCCCAGACGGCCCCCCAGATCAGCGCACCCCAGGCCCCCGCGAACACGGGATCCTTTCCCTGGAAGCGGAACCCGAGCGCCGCCACCCAGCAGATGAGTGCGAACGGGGGCGCGAGTTTCAGCCCGGCAGCGGCGCTTTTGGTGTCGGACGACCACGTCTTCCGGCACGCCCAGATCGTCCCGATACCGAACGCGGCGAAGGCTCCGAGCGGCATCACCGTGACGACGAGATGGCCGACGTGTACCGGCGTGCGCAGGACGGCGAGGGCGAGGATCACGATCGCCGACAGCACCTGCAGTGGGTTCGCCCCGGTTCCGAAGCCCGAGTACTGCGCCTTGGCCGCGAGCAGCAGCACGCAGCCGACCAGCAACAGGACGAGGAAACTCCAACATGCCGCGGAGATCGCATCGAGCCACGAGTCGAGAAGGCCGCGCAACCGGCCGTGAGCGGCGTCCTGCCGGGGGTCGGCGGGGTCTTCCGGAGGGGCCGAGGTGGTGTCGAACGTTCCCTCAGGCTGCAGCTCGGTCGTGCCGGTGGGGTCCGGCACGTCGAGACGCTCCGTCACGTCGGCGGTAGGTCCGGACAGGGGCGCGGCGCAACGGGGGCAGAAGGTGGCTTCGGGATCTACTACATCCCGCCCACAAGAAGGACACTTCATGGCGGCCGATCCTAGGTTTGGTGGAACCGGGCGGTCCGCGGCGCGAAGGTGGAGCTATGGAACGTCGCAGCAGCGCCCAGATGCCTCGCTACCGTGCCCGCATCCTGCTCCTCTTAGTCATCGGTGCCCTTCTCTGGCTGGTGCTGGCCGGCTCCGGAGCGGAGGCAACCGGTGGGACGGCCGCGGGGGCCACGGCCACCGGCACGTCCTCGACCGCTACCGCCACGCCGATGCCGAGCTATCCCCCGCCGCGCGACGCCGACGGCGACGGCATGCCCAATCGCTGGGAACGGCGACACGGGTTGCGACCCCACCGCGCCGACGGCTCGTTCGACCCCGATCGCGACCGGCTTACGAACCTGTCCGAGTACGCGTTCCGGGGCGATCCTCACGACGGGGACACCGACGGCGACGGGCTCCGCGATGGTGCCGAGGTAACCCGCTGGTTCACCGCCGTCGACGTCGCCGACCAGATCGTGGGGTCGGTTGTGGCTACCGGGACATGCCCGCGGTCCACAACGTCGGAGCCCTGTCCCGAGCGACGGCTCTTCGCGGTGCCGGTGCAACTCCACGATAGTGACGGCGGCGTCGTGGCCGAGACCACTTCCCACACGAACGGGCACTTCTCGTTCCGCGCCGCCCCGGGGACGTATTGGGTGACGGTCTCGGCCCCCACGGGATTCATGGTCGCCGAGGGACCCATTCCGCTGATGCACGTGACGGCGGGCCAGGACGACCCGCAGCGCGCGACGATCGTGATGCAATCGACCACCGGCCCGGGAGTCATGGGGCAGGCGACGCAGAGCCCCACGTGCGGAGGACCGCAGCGCGAAGGGGAAGAGTGCGTCGCTCCTCTCGAGGGAGCCACGATCGACATCAAGGACCCCGGCGGCAACGTGGTTGCAAGTACCACGACCGGTGCCGATGGCTACTACGCGTTCAGCCTCGACCCCGGGAGCTACACCCTCGTCGCAGAACCGTTCGACGGCGGTTTCCCGATAGCGCCGGAGCCCGTGCAGTTCGTGGTCGCCCCCGACGACTCCGGCCCGTCGTGGATCCCCGCGGCCTAC
>DASSMG010000081.1:0-5069 GCA_035688995.1 Actinomycetota bacterium | reverse complement strand
AGGTGTCGTAAGGGCATGGTCGTCCACACTGGGTCGATCCCGGTCGCTGAGATCACAGAGCACTACTCGATCCCGACGACCACCCCGGCTCGCACGTTGCTCGATCTAGGTGCGGTGGCCTCCGACGCCGTCCTGGAGCTGGCCGTGGAGTCGGCTTTACGGAAACGGCAGACGTCGATCAGCCGATTGCGACATCTCGTCGACAAACATTCGGCCAGAGGGCGTCGCGGGCCGTCCCGCCTGGGGGCGTTGCTCGACTCGCGAGGTGTTTTGCCGCCGACGGAAAGCCACTTGGAGACGCGATTCGCTTGTTTCCTGCGCGCTCTTTCAAAGGCTGGACTACCACCGCCTGCCAGACAGCATTCGATCTCGGATCGCGATGGATTCGTGGCTCGCGTCGACTTCGCTTACCCGCAGTCACGCCTCGCTCTTCAGGTCCTCAGTTTCGAATTCCATTCCGGACGCGAGTCGTGGCTGAAGGACGTGCGACAGTTCGACCGTCTCATCCGGGCCGGCTGGAGTGTTCTCCCGCTGACGGAAGAGGATCTCCACGAGCCGCCGATGGCGCTGCTTCGGGACATCGGCAGGCGGCTCGGCATCCATGACCTTTTCGACATCGACGGCGGATAGCGCAGCGAACGTGACAAACGTCGTAAAGAGTTAGGGGCGCGGGTCCCATTTCGTTCGGGGCGCTATCGGCGCCAGCAGGATCCGATCTTTGTAGCGCTGGATCGTCTCGATCAGGTGCGCGACGACCTCATCGGTCAACAGATGCGGCTTCAACCCCAGCTCGAGCAGCTTCGTGTGCTTCGCGTTGTAGTAATGCTCCTCGGCCTCGATGCGCGGGTCGGCCATCTTGTCGATCGTCACGTTGATGCCCAGCTCCTCGCCGACGCGCTGCACGCGGGTCGCCAGGTCGAGCACGGAGAACTGCTCGGTGAACTGGTTGAAGACGCGGTACTCGCCGGCCCCCGCGGGGTTCTCGACCGCGAGCTTGATGCACTGCAGCGTGTCGACGATGTTCAGGAATCCCCTCGTCTGGCCGCCCTTGCCGTAAACCGTGAGCGGATAACCAACGACCGCCTGCACGCAGAACCGATTGAGAGCGGTCCCGAGTACCTCGTCGTAATCGAAGCGCGTGCACAGACGCTCGTCGAGGTCGGTTTCCTCGGTCCGGATCCCGTAGACGACACCCTGGTTGAGGTCGGTGGACCGGAGCCCCCACACGCGGCACGCGAACTGGATGTTGTGGGAGTCGTGAACCTTGCTCAGGTGGTAGAGCGACCCCGGCATCTTCGGGAACGGAAGCATGTCGGTGCGACCGTTGTGGTTGATCTCGATGAAGCCTTCTTCGATGTCGATGTTCGGCGTCCCGTACTCGCCCATCGTGCCGAGCTTGACGAGATGGGCCTCCGGCACGATGTCGCGCATCGCGAACAGAACGTTGAGCGTGCCCTCTACGTTGTTCCGCTGCGTCTCGACGGCATGCTTGCGATCGATCATCGAGTACGGCGCACTCGGCTGCTCGCCGTAGTGGACGATCGAGTCGGGCCGGAACTCGTCGATCACGCGATCGACGAAATACGCATCGGTGAGGTCGCCGATGTAAGGAGTGACGGCGCGCCCCGAGACCTCGGACCATGCCCCCACGCGCTCCTGCAGCGATTGGATCGGTGTGAGGGAGCCCGCGCCGAGCTCAACCGACATGGCGCGGCGAAGGAAGTTGTCGACCACCGCGACCTCATGGCCGCCTGCCGACAGGTTCATGGCGGTGGGCCACCCGAGGTAGCCGTCCCCGCCCAGGATCAAGACACGCACGCCGGGGAGGTTAGCCGAAAGGGTCGCGCGGGCGGCTTTACGTGTGAGGATGGAGGCGATGACCCGGACCCGACCAGCCCTGATCGACGGTTTCGGGCGGACCGCAACCGACCTGCGGATCTCCGTTACCGACCGCTGCAACTTCCGGTGCCGCTACTGCATGCCCCCGGAAGGCCTCCCCTGGCTGCCGAAGGCCGAGATCCTCAGCTTCGAGGAGATCTCGCGCCTCACGCGCATCCTCGTCGAGTCAGGCGTGACCTCGATAAAGATCACCGGCGGAGAGCCACTGGTTCGCCGGGATCTGGCGGTTCTCGTCCGCGAGCTTCGTTCGATCGATGAAGGGCTCGACATCTCGCTCACAACCAACGGCTACCTGCTGGCAGAGCACGCCCGGGAGCTGAAAGAGGCCGGCCTCGATCGAGCCACCGTCTCCTGCGACTCGCTGGTGGCCCACCGTTTCGCCGAGATGACCCTCCGGGACGCTCTTGCCGACGTGATGCGCGGCATCCGTATCGCCGCCGAAGAGGGCCTCCGCCCGATCAAGATCAACTGCGTCGTCATCAAGGATCAGAACGAGACCGAGGTGATCGACTTCGCGCGCCTCGCGCGGGACACCGGGTACGAGATCCGTTTCATCGAGTACATGCCACTCGACGCGCAGGACCGATGGGCGGCCGACCTCGTCGTCTCCGGTGCCGAGATCCTGAGTCGCATCAACGACGTCTTCCCTCTCGTCGCGGACAGCGACGACGAGCCCGAGCCGGCAACGCCCTATCGCTTCGCCGATGGTGCCCCGGGGCGGATCGGCGTCATCCCGTCCGTAAGCGCTCCGTTCTGTGATTCGTGCAACCGGCTTCGACTGACCGCTGACGGCCAACTGCGGGCGTGCCTCTTTGCTCTCGAGGAGACCGATCTGCGCGGCCCGTTGCGCGCCGGCGCCGACGACGACCGGCTCGCGGAGCTCGCCCGCGTCTGCATCGCCGAGAAGTGGGCCGGTCACCGCGTTGGGAAGGCCGACTTCGTCAAGCCGTCGCGTTCGATGTCGATGATCGGCGGCTGAGGGCGATGTCGGAAACGCGCGCAGCCCTGTCCTCGAACGAGCTCAAGGTCGCCGACATCATGAGCGAGGCCACCGATCCGGCGTGCGGCGCGGTCGCTGCGTTCATCGGAACCGTGCGCGAGACCGCCAGCGTCGACAAACACCGCGATGCGTCCGTGGTCGCATTGGAGTACGACGCTCATCCGAGCTTGGCCGAGGAGAAGATGGAAGAGATCGTTCGGGCGGCGGCCGAGAAGTGGGGCCTGGAGCGCGTGGTTGCCGTCCATAGAACCGGGCGATGCGAGCTGGGCGAGCCCACCGTCGTAGTCGCATGCGGCGCAGGGCATCGCGCCGAAGCCCTCGAGGCGTGCCACTGGATCATCGACGAGATCAAAGCGACGGTCCCCATCTGGAAGAAGGAGATCTATTCCGATGGCTCGTCCTGGGTCGGCGACGAGTCTTCGTAACGCGTGGATCTCGGCTTAAGCGGAAAAGCCGCGTGGGTGCTCGGGGGGTCCTCCGGACTGGGACGGGGCAGCGCCGCGGCACTCGCACGAGAGGGAGCCCGAGTCGCGATCTCGGCTCGGGATGAGCAACGACTCCAAGACGCGGCGACGGCGCTCAACGACCTGGGTGGAACGTGCATCGGTGTGCCGTGCGACGTGAGCGACGCATCCTCGATCGACACTGCGCACGCCGCGGTCACGGAAGCCTTTGGGCCGATCGACATCCTTGTCGCGAACGCCGGGGGGCCTCCTAAGGGAACGTTCGACGATCTCGACGAGGACGCCCTCTACGGCGCCTTCACGCTGACGACCGCCTCCGCGTGGCGACTTACCAAAGCCGTCGTCCCGGCCATGCAGGAACGAGGCTCCGGGGTCGTCATCTTCATCGCATCGTCGTCCACGAAAGAAGTGATCCCCGGTTTGCTGCTCTCGAACATGATGCGCGCGGCGGTGGTCGGGATGGCCAAGACGCTGTCGAAGGAACTCGGCCCCCGCGGTATCCGCGTGCTCTGCGTATCCCCGGGGCGGATCGACACGCCGCGCGTCGAGGCCCTCGACGTCGCCAACGCGGAGGCGGCGGGCATCGACGTCGCGGATGTGAAACGCCGGTCCGAGAACCAGATCCCGCTGGGTCGCTACGGCACCGAGGACGAATTCGGTGCGGTGGTCGCATTCCTCGCGTCGGAGCGTGCCTCTTACATGAACGGGACGAACGTGCTCGTGGACGGCGGCATGCTGAACGGGCTCCCGTCGTGAATCACCGGGCCGCGGTCGTCACGGTCAGCGATTCGGCCAGCTCGGGGCAGCGCGTCGACGAATCGGGTCCCGAGGTCGAGCGACTCCTCGGTGAAGGGGGGATCGAGGTGGCCGAGCGCACCTGCGTCCCGGACGACCTCGAGACGATCAGACAGACGCTCCTCGGCGCGGTCGAGCGAGACATCTCGCTGGTCGTGACGACCGGAGGCACCGGTCTCGGCCCCCGGGACGTCACACCGGAGGCAACACGAGCCGTCATCGAACGCGAGGCGCCCGGCCTCGCCGAGCTGATGCGCATCGAGGGGATCAAGAAGACACCGCACGCCGCGCTATCGCGGGCGGTCGTCGGAACGCGCGCCGCCACGTTGATCGTGAACCTCCCGGGAAGCGTGAAGGCGGTTCGGGAGGACCTCGAAGCCCTGCTGCCGGTGCTCCCCCACGCGCTCGACACCCTCTCTGGAGAAACCGAGCACCGGCGATAGCATCGCCGCGGCTCGATCCGGGGGGTGGCGATGGACAAAGACGTCGAACGCACGATCGAAGCGCTCCTTCAGGAGCGCCGTCTTTTCCAACCCCCTGAATCGTTCGTCGACCAGGCCAACGCCAAGGACGTCTCCATCTACGCCGAGGCCGAGCGCGACCCGGATGCGTGGTGGGCCGAGCAAGCCGAACGGCTCGACTGGTTCGAGCACTGGGACGAGGTCCTTCGCTGGGATCCGCCGCACCACGAATGGTTCGTGGGCGGCAAGCTGAACGCGTCGCACAACTGTCTCGATCGTCATCTCGGCTCGACGGCAGACCGGGTCGCGTTCCATTGGATCGGCGAGCCGGGCGACAAGAGGTCGGTGACCTACCGCGATCTGCACAACGAAGTGTGTCGCCTCGCGAACGTTCTGAAGGAGCTCGGCATCGAGAAGGGCGACAGGGTCGCGATCTACATGCCGATGATC
>DASSMG010000080.1:0-4946 GCA_035688995.1 Actinomycetota bacterium | reverse complement strand
TGAGGTTTCCGACCTGGGCCCCCGATGGTGGCGAGATCTTCTACTCGAACGAGGCTTCGTTGTTCAGGATCGACCGTGATGGCACCCATCGAGTGAAGCTGACCTCGGGACCGAGAGATCTGATGCCCGACTGGGGACCATCGTCATAGCGGAGGCGGACGGGAATCGAACCCGCCCAGGAGCGGCGAAGCCGCGGGCGGGCGAGATAAGTAAGTCGTCGCGGAGGCGGACGGGAATCGAACCCGCCCAGGAGCGGCGAAGCCGCGGGCGGGCGAGATAAGTAGTCGTGGCGGAGGCGGACGGGAATCGAACCCGCCCACGAGCGGCGAAGTCGCGGGCGGGTGAGATTTGGGTTGCCGTGGCGGAGGCGGACGGGAATCGAACCCGCCCACCGGGGTAAGCCGGCGCACCGGTTTTGAAGTTCTGACCTGACTGCTCAAATCCGTCGATGGCGGCCGGCATCGCCCTAAGGAACTGTCCCATTTCCCGTTTCGAACTATCAGCCACGCTCTCAGCGGGTCGAGGTAGTTAGCAATCCGTTAGCAGGTCTGGCTCCCCGATGACCCCGGGAGGCTCCTTAACGACGGCGGTATACGTCGGCTCTGTGATCGATCGCGAGGATGAAGACGACCCTGCGGCGCGCATCGATGCGATAGACGATCCTGTAATCGCCCCGGTGGGCGCTGTGTCTGCCTTCGAGTTCGAAGCGGAGCGCTCGACCCACCCTCTGGGGATTCTCCGCGAGCGGCCCGTAGATGAACTCGATCGCGGAGGCTGAGACCTTTTCGGGCAATCTGGCGAGAGACCTCCGGGCGGGAGCAGTCCACTCGATCTCGAAGGGACGGCGCCCGCGAGTCACTTCCGCTTGGTGAGCGCGAGTGCCTCGTCCTTGGTCAGTTTCTTGCTCTTGCCCTTCTCGATCTCGGTTTCGGATCGACGGATGTCTTCCATGAGCTTCGGGTCGCTAAGGATCTGGAGGGTCTCCTCCAAGGACTGGAGATCATCGACGTTCATGATCACAGCCGCGGGACGCCCGTGTTTAGTGATCACGACGCGGCCATGGACGCGCTCCACCCCATCGACGAACTCAGAGAGACGATTCTTCACATCTGCTAGGGAGGCTTGCTCGGGTATCGCCATAGCTATAAGTATGGCTATGTCTGCGCTTCATTGCAAACTCGGCTGCAAACGACAGCGAGGCCGGATCAGGGCGGAGGCGGACGGGAATCGAACCCGCCGAACGGTTTAGGGCCGTTCCACCGGTTTTGAAGACCGGGAGGGACACCAGTCCCCATTCGCCTCCACCGGGCACCCTAAGGCGCGTTCTCGTCGTGATTTCTCGCGCCATGCGCGAGAAAGTACGAAGAGAAGCTAGGACCCGGCCGCGATGGAGTAGTGCGGGAGCTCGATACCCGAGACGGTCACGACGCGCTCTTCGGCAGAGATCCCGGCGCCCTCGATCTGTCCGTACGCGGCCTCGGTGAGCAGAATCTCGCCGAGTTCCGCGATGTCTTCACCAAGCTTCGACGCAAGGTTGACCTGCGTTCCGTAGATCGCCTCGTTGGCGACGTTGAGGATCGTGCCCCAGCCGATGCCGATCGCGACGTACAACTCTTTCTCGCTCGGTAGGACGACGTTCGCGGCCAGCAGATTCGTTGTGAGTTCTTTGCTGGCGGTGATCGCAGACGGAACGTCGTCGAAGATACACGTGAGATTGTCGGCGAACGTGTTGATCAGGATGCCGCCGTGCTTCTCGACGACGGGCAGGCACAGCCGCTGCATGTTGTGGATCATCAACAAGAAGGTGATGATTCCGGCCCGCTGGGTTGTGCGAGTGAAGCCGCTCATGTCCAGGATGAAGATCGCCCTGTCCTGGCTGAAGATCTCTTCTATCCGAGCCCTGATCTCGTCTTCCTGTTCGGGGTGCTCGCCCAGGTCGTCGAGGAGCTTCGTCAGGTTCGCCCGGGAGTTGAGATCGGCAACCGAGCCCGTGTTGGAAGAGTCGACATCCACCATGCGCGCGGAGTCTACATATCCTTGGCGCGGAATCTAGAGAGGACCGTCAATGGATCAGCATCAGATAGTGGGTGTGCTGGCATCGAACCCGATGTTCGACCGGCTATCGCGCTATGAACTGACCAAGCTGAGCGAGGACTTCTCCGAACGTCGTTACGCCAAGGGGGACCCGGTGTTCATCCAGGGCGCTCCGGGTGACGCCCTGTTCGTGCTCGTCGAGGGTTCGCTGAAGGTGGTGCTTACGTCGGAGGACGGCGAGGAGATGGTCCTGGTGACCTTGCGGCCTCCGGGATCGGTCGGCGAACTGGCACTCGCGGATGGCGGCCCGCGATCCGCATCGGTCATCGCGCTCGAGGATTCCCACATGCTCGTCTTGCCGCGCTCGCGATGGATCCAGCGGATGGGGGAGCATGCCGCACTGCGTCAGGCACTTCTCGAGGTCCTCGCCACGACACTTCGTCGTCTGACCGACCAAGCCGCCGACTTCGTGTTCCTCGATCTTCAGGGTCGCGTCGCCAAGTTGCTGATCTCTTTGGCCGAGGCCGGTGAATCGGAGTCGCTCGACTTGAAGATGACTCAAACGGACATCGCGCACATGGTTGGTGGATCGAGACAGAGCGTCAATCAGATCCTGCGCGGGTTCCAACACCGGGGCGATCTCGAGGTTGACGGGGGCTCCCTCGTGATCAAGAACCTCGAGCGGTTACGGCGCCTCGCTCACGTCTGAGGGTTCACGGCGCGCACCGAGAACATCAGCGGTAGTTCCCCTTCTAGATCCGAAGGAAGCATCCACTGTCGTTCGCCGCGTTTCTCGAGGAACGGGACGTGTTGCGATTCCGAATACGGGAACTCGTGCACGAACTCGATGTCTAACCCGGCCCCCGCGATGGCACTGATCACGGATCCCATGCTGAACGGCCACCCGTACTGCTTGTCTCCTCCGACCGGAAGAACTATCGGTTCCTCGCGCGGGAAATAGGGATAGCGCAGACGCGGCTCCGCGATGCCGGCCGCGTCGTCGAAGGTGAACGTGATCGGGTGGTACTCGAGTAGATAGAAGACGCCGCCGGGCTTCAGGCAAGCTCGGACGACCTGTGCCCAGCGATCGAGATCGGGTAGCCATGCGAGGACCCCGAGGGTGGTGACGACGATGTCGAAGGCATCGGGCCCGGTCGTCTCGGCTGCGTCGTAAACATCGGATGCGACGAAACGCGCGTCGAGGCCGTGCTTGTCGGCCAGCTCGGTCGCAAGAGCGATCGCTTCACCCGAGAAGTCGAGACCGAGCACCCGAGCACCCAAGCGGGCCCAGCTCATCGTGTCGATCCCGAAGTGGCACTGCAGATGGAGCAAGCTCTTGCCGGACACGTCGCCGACCTCTTCGATCTCGACCGGATGCAACGTGTTCGTCCCCGATTCGAAGGCGCGGAGCTTCGCGAAAGCCGGTGTGTGCCCCGCGGCGGTCCAGCGATCCCAGAGCGATCTGTTCGCCGCGACCCGCTGGTCTTCGCTCATCGCTTGGTCGCCTTGATCGAGAACATCAGCGGCATCTCGCCTTTGTCTTCCGGCATCCCCCACCGTCCCGGGCCGACCTCCGTGAGGAACGGCTTGTCCCAATAGGTGAAGGGGAACTCGTGCAGGAAGTCGATTCGCAAACCGGCGCGAACGAGGGCGGTGGCCACCTCACCCAGTCCGTGCGGCCATCCGAACTCGAGTTTGTTCTTCACTTCGGCGTCGCGCGCCGCGTACGAACCCTGGGTCAGGATCGGAACCGGATCTTCCGTTGTGAAGTAGGGGAAGGTCACCTTGAGTTGGGACGCCCCCGGTTGCTCGTCGAAGACCTGGGCGATCGGGTGGATCTCGGTGATGTAGAAGATGCCGCCCGGATCCAGGAGATCGGCAACGACTTCGGCCCATCCGTCGAGATCCGGGAGCCAACCGAGAACGCCCCGCGATGTGTAGACGATGTCGAACTTCTCATCGAGAACGTCGCCCAACCTGTAGACGTCCGAAGCTACGAAGCGAGCGTCGATGCCGACGTCTGTGGCCAGACGTCGTGCCACCGCGACCGCCTCCTCCGAGAAGTCGGCCCCCGTCACGCGCGCGCCGAGCCGCGCCCAACTCAGCGTGTCGGTGCCGATGTGACAAAGCAGGTGGAGAAGGCTCTTCCCGGTGACGTCTCCGACCTCTTCGATCTCGTAATCGCTGAGTCGGATGCCCCCGGCTTTGAACCCTTCGACGTCGTAATAGTCGGAGTCTGCATGGAGCGGCGATAACTCGTCCCACCGCTCGCGGTTGACCTTTAGGAAGTCCTCAGTAGACATTCGTCTCTGCCCTTCGCACCGGATCGCTCTTTCACTTCGCGTTGTTCGCGATCGTGTGAAGGATCGTCTTCATCTGGAAGGGAGTGAGATGCGGGTGCTTGCTGAGTATCCGCGCGATCAATCCGGCGATGTGAGGAGCGGCGAAGCTGTTTCCCGTGGAACGGATCGTCGTCTTTCGGATCCACGGCACCTCGATGTCGATCCCGGGCGCACCGAACTCGACCGGTGGTGAGGGGTTGTAATAGAACTCGAACGGATCGGTTCCCTCGTGGGCGGCGACCGAGAACACCGACGAATACTCCGACGGATAGCTCGGCGCCAGAACGTTGTTGATCGCGGACACGAGCATCACGTTCTTGAAATACGCCTGATCGACGAGCTCGTGGAACAGTGCGAAGAAGTCTCGCTTCTTGGTCGAGAGACTCATGTTCGCGACCTGGATCCCGTTGTCTACGGCCCACTTGAGTCCCGCTGCGAACACGGAACCCTTCGCGGTCAACAGCGCGCCGAGCACCCGGATCGAATAGATCTCGCACTCCGGAGCCGCCTTCCGGATGATCCCCGCGCACGCAGTGCCGTGCCCGAATACGTCCTCGGGCTCGGTCTCCA
>DASSMG010000079.1:0-6596 GCA_035688995.1 Actinomycetota bacterium | reverse complement strand
CGATGGAGGATCCCGGCCGTGTTCTCGGGGCCGAGGTGGGCGAAGTTGTTGTCGAGCACCCCTCTCCACCCGTCGCGGTACCCGACGATCGCGTGCCCGTACTGGTTGACTCCCTTGCGAACGACGGCGCGGATCACCGCGTTAAGCCCGGGGCAGTCGCCCCCACCGGTCAGGATCCCTACGCGAGCCATTCATCTACCCCCTCGTCGTTAGGTCGCCAAGGGTAGCGACTCGGGATCGAGCGCAGTGAGGGGAGCCGGTCAGGCACGGACCCTCCCCATGAGAGTCCGGATCGACCCTTTGGTCCGACCTCCCGGCAGCCGATAAGAACGCTATGGGTGCTGGGAGGCCCCGATCCAGGGGCAAGCTCGTGATGGTCGCAGCCGCGGCGCTGGTCGCCGCGGTCGCGACCCGCGCGCCGGCCCAGCCGTCCGAATCGCTGACGTCACTCCAGGAGCACGCCCAGCGGCTCGGCGACAACGTCACCGGGCTCGAGCGTGACCTCCAGGTGATCAACGACAAGAAGGCGCGTCTGACCCGGGAGATCACCGAGGCCAGCGCAGAGATCGGCGTTCTCGAGGACGGTGTCCACGACGCCGAGCTCGCCTACCAGGCCGCCCTCGACGCGTACGTCGCCCGCGCCGTCGACGCCTACAAGGACGGGGCGTCGGTGAATCTCGACTAC
Organism: Actinomycetota bacterium; assembly: GCA_035688995.1. Classification (GTDB taxonomy): domain Bacteria; phylum Actinomycetota; class CADDZG01; order CADDZG01; family WHSQ01; genus DASSMG01. The sequence goes on along the minus strand of DASSMG010000079.1, from coordinate 5,911 downwards.
CTGCTGTCGGCCGAGACGTTCGAGGAGCTCGACACCGTGATGGAGGCCCGGGCGCAGTCGGCCGGCGAGTTCGCAGAGGCGCTGCGAGACGCGCAGGAGAAGAAAGCCGCCGCCGAGCGCGTTCAGGCCCAGATCGACGAACGCAAGCAGAAGCTGCTGGATCGGAACGCCGAGGTCACCGCCTTGTCGGACGAGCTGGCGACGACACTTCAGCAACGCCGCAGCACCTTGCGAGCACTGAGCGCGGATATCACCAAGCTCCAGCGGATGGCTGCGGCCGAAGCGGCTCGCAGTGCGCAACCGGACCAGACCTTCACGAAGTTGCTTCACGGATCCGGACCGGCTCAAGGGATCCCCGACGGTTACGCGGGTACCGGCGTCTCGTTCTCGGGGATCGCGTCGTGGTACGGGCCCGGCTTCGAGGGTCAGCACACCGCGAACGGCGACATCTTCGATCCGGATCTCTTCACGGCGGCGAGCCGGGACCTTCCTCTCGGGACGTGGCTCTACGTGCAGCACGACGGCCATGGCGTCGTGGTGCTCGTTAACGATCGAGGCCCCTACATCGACGATCGGATCCTCGATCTGTCGCAGGCCGCGGCCGAGGCGATCGGCATCACCGGGCTGGGATGGATCGACGCGGAGATCCTCGTTAAGACCTAGCTCAACCGTTTCGTCATCGTGATCTTGCGCGCGCGGCCGTCCTCGTCGACCTCGACATCGTCCATCAGCTCACCGATCACGGTCGTACTCAGATCTTCGAGCCCGCTTTCCGCGGCAACGACCTCGTGGATCCTTCTCTTGGGATGCTCCCCGGCGGATCCCGCCAGGGCGCTGTAGTCCTCGATACAGAACTCGGCCATCCCCCGCTCGATCTTCCACGTAAGGCGAGCGGGTTTCCCGCGCCGATCGCTGCGCGCCCGAAGAGCACGCGAGCAAGCTTCGGTCACCGCGACGAGGCACTCGAAGACAACGTCTGAGTCCGCCCCCGCCTGGGCCAGATCGATCCCCACGAGCTTCCTGATCTTCGACAAGCTAGCTTTGTCGCTGAGCAGGTGGCTCTGCACTTGCCTATCTTCCACCCGCAGCGACAAACCCAAACGCGAGCAAGCAAGGAGAGACATTGCCCGGTCTGGTGATGGCGATCGATGCCGGAACCACGGGGATCACGGTATTGGTGCTGGACGGCACCGAGGTCCGCGGTCGTGCCTACAGCGAGTTCCCGCAGCACTACCCGAAGCCGGGTCTCGTCGAACACGACCCCGAAGAGATCTGGGCGGCCACGACGAACGTGATGGGCGCCGCGTTGGGGGATGCGGGGGCCACGGCGAGCGACCTCGCGGCGATCGGCATCACCAACCAGCGCGAGACGACTGTGTTGTGGGACAAGGCGACGGGACGTCCGCTCGCTCCGGCGATCGTGTGGCAGGACCGCCGGACCGCAGCGATCTGCGAGCGCATCAAGGCCGAAGGGCTGGGCGACGAGATCGCGTCCCGCACCGGGCTTCTCGTCGATCCCTATTTCTCCGGCACGAAGATCGTGTGGTTGCTCGAGAACGTCGACGGTCTCCGGGCCCGAGCGGAAGCCGGAGACATCGCGTTCGGGACGATCGACACGTGGCTCGCTTACAAGCTGAGCGACGGCGACGCTCACGTCACCGAACCGTCCAATGCCTCCCGGACGCTGCTCTACTCGCTCGAAGAAGCGGGCTGGGACGAGTGGATCGCGGAACGACTCGGCATACCCACCTCGGTTTTGCCGGAGATCCGCCCGACCAGCGGCGAGTTCGCTCGCGCGACCGTCGATCCGGTCGCCGGCGTCCCGGTGGCGGGCATCGCGGGCGATCAGCAGGCCGCGTTGTTCGGACAGGCTTGCTTCGAGCCCGGGATGTCCAAGAACACCTACGGAACGGGTTCGTTCGTTCTCATGAACCTCGGCGATCGCATCGCTCGCTCCGAGCACGGGTTATTGACGAGCGCGGCCTGGGACCTCGACGGCCGCATCGACTACGCGCTCGAGGGCAGCATCTTCGCCACCGGCGCCGCGATCCAGTGGTTGCGAGACGGACTCGGCATCATCTCGGCCGCTTCGGAAACGGAATCCCTCGCGTCGTCCGTCGACGACACCGGCGGGACCTATCTCGTTCCCGCGTTCACCGGGCTCGGCGCGCCGCATTGGGATCCCTACGCGCGCGGCGCCTACCTCGGGATCACGAGGGGGACCACGAAGGCGCATCTCGCGCGCGCTGCGGTCGAAGCCATGGCGTACCAGACCAGGGACGTGGTCGAGGCGATGACCCGCGACGCGGGAACGCCACTCGCGGAGCTCCGGGTCGACGGTGGTGCGAGTGTCATGGATCTGTTGTGTCGCTTCCAAGCCGATCAGCTCGGAGTCGTCGTGCGCCGGCCCGCCAACCGTGAGACGACCGCGATGGGGGCCGCCTTCCTCGCGGACCTGGCCGTGGGCACGTGGGCGTCGCGCGACGAGATCGGTGAGCGCTGGGAGGCCGAGGTCGAATTCGAACCGAATCCCGACCGCAGCCGCGCCGACGAGCTCTACGACGGGTGGAAGCGGGCGCTCGAGCGCGCTAAGGGATACGAGCTAGCCGACTAGAGCTTCGTCGCTGAGGTCGATGTCGTCGATCGGACGACCCGACTCCGGCAACACTTCGGTGGCGGTGCGGGACGCGTACTCGTTGACGTATTGCTGCCCCGACAACTGCATGATCTCGAACTGGATCTCGTCGGTGACCGAGCGCAATGCGAACCGGTCCTTGCCTTGCCCCTCGTAGCGCGAGAAGTCGAGCGGCTCGCCGAACCGGACGACGATCTCGAGCCGTCCTCGTAGCCGCGGGAACTTCGCCTCTTTCGGCATCACCGCTTCCGTTCCGATGAGGCCGCACGGGATAACCGGCACGCCCGCGGCGAGTGCGAGACGCGCTACCCCCGTGCGACCGCGATAGAGACGGCCGTCGGGAGAACGCGTTCCTTCGGGGTAGATGCCCAACAGATGACCGTCCTTGAGGACGCTCAGCGCGGTGTTCAGAGCTTGCTCGGATTTCTTGCCGCCCTCTCGGTTCGTCGGGATCTGACCGACGGACTTGAAGAACCACGCGGTCTTCCAACTCTTGAAGTAATCGGCTTTGGCGAGATAGGTCATCTTGCGGCGCGGGACGACGAGCGGGATGAAGAACGAGTCGAGGAACGACACGTGGTTCGCGGCGATGATCGCCGCGCCTTTCTTCGGAAGATTCTCGAGTCCCTCGACCCGAATGCGATAAAGCCCCTTCAGGAGGGGCTTGAGGATCGCTTTGAATACCCAGTACATCATTCTTCGGTCGGCCTTCCTTCGTCCCACCGGTGCACGAACTTGCTAGGACTCCCTGAAGCCCCCGAAGTTTCAGGTGACCACGATGTTAGAGAATCCGTCAACACGTGACTTATGCGGGAGGCGCGCTTGCAACAGCTAGCAGTTCTGGAAGGAGCCGAGGAGTTCTCCCTCGGACAAGGGCCCACCGGATGCTTGTTGATCCACGGCTTCACGGGGAGCCCTCAATCCCTACGCCCGGTCGGCGATTACCTGGCCGCCCGGGACATCGGTTGTTTCGCCCTCCGCCTGCCCGGCCACGGGACGACGTGGGAGGACCTCAACTCGCGAAGCTCCGAGGAGTGGGCGGGAGCCGCGGACGCCGCCCTGACCAAGATGAAGGCCGAGCACGACGAGGTCTTCATCGTGTCGCTGTCGTTCGGGTCCGCGGTCGCTCTGCATCTGGCCGCGAACCGCCCCGACGACGTCGCCGGGATCGTCGGGCTCGCCAGCTTCGTTCTGACCAACGACCCGCGCCGGTTCCTGTCCCCCATCATCAAGCTGGTGGCGAAATCACTGCCGGGGGTCGGCAACGACATCTGCGATCCGAACGCGAAGGAGCTCTGCTACGACCGGCTCCCGACGAGCGCCGCATGGTCGATGCTCAAGTTCTGCAAGGACGTGCGCGCCGAGATGCCCCAGGTCCGTTGCCCGGTGTTGCTCATCCATTCGCGCAACGACCACACCGCCCATCCCGACAGCTCGCGTTTCATCCACGATCACATCTCGTCGACCGACAAGGAACTGATCTGGCTGGACCGCAGCTACCACGTCATCACCCTCGACTACGAGAAGGACACCGTGTTCGAGAAGACCTACGAATTCATCTCGAAAAGGAGTCGTAGTGGCCGCGACTGAGCACGTCACCCTCGAGGGCCACATCATCGATTCGTTCATGCTGAACCGGATCCTCGACGAGATCATGGGGGTCGGCGGCGACTTCCAGATCGTCGAGTTGAACCTGGGTCAGCGACACGAGGACGAATCGTTCGCGCGCATCAAGATCACGGCCGAGGACGAAGACGCTCTCGTGAAGCTGATCGAGCGTTTGCGTCAGCACGGTGCCAATCCCGAAACGGTCGAGGACGTCACCCTCGAAGAGGTCGACATCGAGGGCGCCTTCCCGGTCGGCTTCTATTCGACGACCAATCTCGAGACCGAGATCCGTGTCGATGGACACTGGATCGAGGTCGAGCATCCGGAGATGGACTGCGGGATCGTCCTCGAGAACGGGAGCGCCCGCACCATCCCGATGGGCGACGCACGCGCGGGCATGAAGATCGTGATGCGGGGGCTCGGCATCCGAGTCAACCCGTTGGAGCGCAGTTCGCAAACCGGCCACCAGGCGTTCGAGTTCATGTCGTCGGACATCTCGAGCGAGAAACCCAAGGCACTTCAGGTCGACACCGTCGCGGCCCAACTCAGAGATGTCCACGAACGTGGTCAGCGCATCATGTGGGTGGCCGGACCGGCGGTCGTCCACACCGGTTCCGGTCCCGACATCGCGGCGTTGATCCGCGGGGGCTACGTCAACGCGTTCTTCGCCGGCAACGGGGTCGCGGCCCACGACATCGAGTCGCACATCTACGGGACGTCGCTGGGTGTTCACCTCGCGGAGGGAACGGCAGCCGAGCACGGACACGAACATCACATCCGGGCGATCAACGCGTTGCGGCGTTACGGATCGTTCGCCGCGGCGATGGACGACGGGCTCTTCGGCGACGGGGTCGTCTACCACTTGGTGAAACACGACGTTCCCTACCTGTTCGGGGGCAGCGTGCGCGACGACGGTCCCCTCCCCGAAGTCGTGAGCGACATGAACGAGGTGCAGCGCCGGCTGCGAGAGCTCATCTGGGGTGACGGCGGCGACGACCTCATCGGCTACTGCATGGTCGTGGGGACGATGTTGCACGGGATAGCGACCGGCAACTGCCTTCCGGCGTCGGTTCCGCTCGCGTGCGTGGACATCAATCAGGCCGTCGTGACGAAACTGATGGACCGAGGGTCGTGGCAGTCGATGGGGATCATCACCGACGTCGGTCTGTTCATCCGGGAGCTTGCGGTGCGTCTCGCGCCGGACGAGGTCCGGCCCCCGACCGCCGACGCCGAGGTCCGAAAGGCGGCGGCGCGAACCCGCCGCTAACGGGCGAGCACGCCCTGTAGGCAGAACTCCACGACCTCGTCGGCCAGCTGCGGGCGATCGACGACGGCTTCGGCGTCGGTTCCGAAGTAGGTCTCGACGAAGTGGAAGGTCGTCCCGAGGATGCCGTGGGCCATCGACTCGGGGTCGCCGTCCCTGATCGATCCGCTCGCCATCCCTTCCTTGATGTGGGTCGCGGTGTCCTGCACGACGATCTCTTGACCCTTCGCGACGAAGCCGGCGAACTCCTCGTAGCGCGCCGCGGTCCGGATCAACTCGAGATAGCCCGGGTTCTGGCGGAAGAAGTCGATCGAGGCTCTGATGCCCTGCTCGATGCGGGCGACGGGGTCGTCGACGGTCTCGACGCGCGCTCGCTGGTCCCGCCGCAGCGCCAGCAAGGTGCG
>DASSMG010000078.1:0-3038 GCA_035688995.1 Actinomycetota bacterium | reverse complement strand
GAGAAGATCGCTCCTCATGCAGCCCCCGGGCCGTTCCGGAATGCGATGCGTGCGGCACGCCGCCCCCACTCGCGCCGGGCCCCCGGACGTGCGGTGCCACTCGATCCCGCCCGACGTGAAGCAGCCCGTCGCCGCGTCGAGGAACGGCGCCGCGCCGCTCTGGCTCGCACTCATCGCCGAGCCGGCTAGATCACCCGCGCCGCAGCGGCGCGTCCCCACACGTAGTAATAAGTAGTCATGCCCCGCGACCTCGCAATCGATCTGGGCACCGCGAACACCCTCGTTTATCAGAGACAACGCGGGATCCTCTTCTCCGAGCCCACCGTCCTCGCGCTCAACAAGGACACGGGTGCCGTCCTCGCGATGGGCGACGAGGCCTGGCAGATGATCGGCCGGACCCCCGGATACATCGTCGCGGTCAGGCCCCTCCGCTCCGGCGCGATCTCCGACTTCGACGTCACCGAGAAACTCATCAGGCTCATCCTGCAGCGCTCGGGCGTCACGCGGCTGAGTCGTCCGAAGGTGCTCGTATGCGTTCCGAGCGCGCTCACCGAGGTCGAACGGCGCGCGGTCGAAGAAGCAACGCTCTCGGCCGGAGCGCGCTCCTGCTACCTGATCGAAGAGCCTCTCGCGGCCGCGATCGGCGCGGGACTCCCGATCCACGAACCGGTCGGCAACCTCGTCGTCGATGTCGGCGGTGGAACGAGCGAGGTCGCGTTGATCTCCATGGGCGGCATCGTGACGAACACCGCGGTCCGCATCGGTGGGTTCGATCTCGACGCCGCGATCCAGAACTGGGTACGTCGTGAATACACGATCGCGATCGGAGAGCGCACTGCGGAGCGCATCAAGATCTCGATCGGAAGTGCCTTCCCGCTCGCGGAAGAAAAGAAGGCCGAGCTGCGCGGACGCGACCTGGGGACGGGATTGCCGAAGCACATCCTGATCACCTCGGAAGAGATCCGTGAAGCGATGACGGAACCGATCCGTTCCATCGTGACCGCGGTGATCGAATGCATCGGTTCATCGCCGCCGGACCTCGTCCAGGACGTCCTGACGAACGGGATCACGCTCACCGGGGGCGGGGGGATGCTCTCGGGTCTCGACATGCTGCTGTCGCAGCAAGCCGAGGTGCCGGTGCACGTCACGAAGCAACCGCTCGAGGCCGTGGTGCTGGGCGCGGGGAAGTGCTTGGACGCGTTCGAGAGCCTGAAGTCGATGTTCCTCGTCGGCTGAGTTTCGAAACCGCCCGTTCGCCCTAGAGTCCCTCCATGCAGCAGTCCGAATGGGAGCCCCCCGAGCCGCCCGGGATAGCCCCGGTGCGGGGGCACAGCCCGTGGCGGTGGATCGCAACGACCACCATCATCACCGCGCTGCTGTTCGCCGCCTTCTTCATCCCGATCCCGGCGTTGTTCGAGTACCTCCCCGGCCCGGCTCCGAACGTCCAGGACCTCGTCCAGGTCACGGGTGGCCGCACCTACTCGTCCGAAGGCGAGATGTTCATCACGACGGTCTCGGTCGACATCGACGTCACGTTCGCCGAGTGGGTCGTGAGTGCCTTCGACGATCAGAAGACGGTGGTCAGCCGCGAGCAGGTGACCGGAGGCCAATCGCTCGAGCAGCTTCAGAGGTCCCAGGAGCTCGAGATGCAGGATTCGAACCGACAGGCCGAGGCCGTCGCGCTGGGGGCCCTGGGCCTCGGTAAGCCGCAGGGCGACGGCGCGAAGGTCGTCGGGACCCTCGCCGACTCGCCTGCCGACGAGGTCCTTCGCAAGGGCGATCTGATCGAAGCCATCGACGGCGAGAAGGTCGATACGACCTGCGACGTCGGGCGGATCATCGGAACCCACGAGGTCGGCGACACCGTGACGGTTCGGGTCAAGCGCGGCGAGACCCACAAGGAGTTCGAGATCGGCACGATCGCCGACGAGAACGACCCCGGCGCCCCCATCATCGGGGTCGCGATGCGAGACGTGAACTACCACTTCACCCCCGGCGTGACGGTGGACTTCCATCCCGGCAACATCGCGGGGCCCTCGGCGGGGCTGATGTTCGCCCTGTCGATCTACGACCAGTTGACGCCGGACGACCTGACCGCGGGACGAAAGATCGCCGGAACGGGCACGATCGCCTGTGACGGGGGGGTCGGGCCGATCGGGGGAGTCGAGGAGAAGGTCGCCGGCGCCGAGCGCTCGGGGGCCGAGATCTTCCTGGCTCCCACGGCCGATTACGACGCCGCCCGCCGTGTGGCCGGCGACATCGAGGTCGTCGAGGTCTCGACTTTCCAGGACGCAGTCGATTATCTAGAGGGGCTGCAATAGGGGGTCACCGGCCGTCATCCGGCGGTCGCGCCGTGCGACACTCATAAAGAGATGGTCGAAAGCTTCCTCGCCGTTCCACTCCATTTCACGGTCGAGTTCCTTGGGTTCCTGGTTCTTGCGGGGGCCGCGGTGCTCGTTCTGTCGCGGTCGTCCCTGATCCCGGGAACGGCGGCCAATCGCGGCGCGGCGGCCCTCGGTTTCGCGGTCCTGGCCGCGGGTCAGGTCGCCCACGGGGGATCGTTCGGTCACTTCGAGACCGACGGTGCCGGAGCCCTGGTGGTCGCCCGAACGGCGGGACTCGCACTCGTCCTGATCGGGCTCCTCGGCGGATTGCGGATAGCCCCGGCGGCGGTTGCCGCCGTGGCGGCGTGGCAGATCGACGATCCCAAGGTCGTGGCGCCCGGCGTCGTCGCCTTGCTGATCGCGGCCGTCGCCGCCGGGGGGTCGCGCGGGCGGGGGCCTAAGGCCCTTCGCCTTCTCGCTCTCGGGATGGTGCTCTATGCGGTCGGTCAGGTGGCGGGAGCGGCCGCGCCCGGCGCTCAGTTCGGTGCCGGAGTGGTGTCGGTCGCCGCCTACGTCGAACACGGAGCCGAAGCCCTGGCTTACCTCGTGTTCGCCGGCTGGGTCCGGAGCGCAACCCGGGCAAGCATCCGGACGCGCTTCGTCATGGCGTTCGCCGCACTCCTCGTGGTCGTGGTGTTGGCGCTCGCTTCCGCT
>DASSMG010000077.1:0-3245 GCA_035688995.1 Actinomycetota bacterium | reverse complement strand
ACGGGGCAAGTGGTGAGCACGATGGCGGTCACCGACTCCCGGGTCCACCTGATCGAACGCGACGGGAAGCTGGGCTTGGGCACCGCTTACGTGACGGGGTTCCGGTGGGCGCTCGAGAGGGGCTACGGAGCGGTCGTGGAGATGGACGCCGACCTGTCCCACGACCCGGCCGACGTACCGAGGCTCCTGAAAGCGCTCGAGAGCGCCGATCTCGCGATCGGATCCCGTTACGTTCCCGGCGGGGGTGTGGGCAACTGGAGCCGGATGCGCCGGATGCTGTCGGCCGCCGGGAACCTCTACGCCCGCATGTGGCTGCGGTTCGGCATCAAGGACTCCACGAGCGGATTCCGGGCATATCGGACAGCGGCGCTGGGCCGGATCCAGCTAGAACGCGTGCACTCCGAGGGGTACGCGTTCCAGATCGAGATGGCGTGGCGCGTGCACAAGAGCGGCGGTCGCATCACGGAAGTACCGATCACGTTCATCGAACGCGTCGCCGGACATTCGAAGATGAGCCGGCGCATCGTGCTGGAAGCACTGGGATCGGTGGCCCGCTGGGGGGTGAGCCGCCACCTCCCGTAGCCGGTCGGAATCTCCCATAATGTATATTATGTAAAGTTACCGTGAGCTACGCCACTGCCCTGGTGTTGCCGAGCCAGCTCGCATAGAGCCGGGCGTAGACGCCTCCTGCGGCCACCAGTTCGTCGTGACGGCCCCGCTCGACGACCTCACCGGCATCGAACACGAAGACCTGATCGGCTCGCTCCGCGGTCGACATGCGGTGAGCGATCGTGATCGTCGTGCGGCCCTCCGAGACCTTCGTTAGCGCTGCCGCGAGGCTCGCCTCGGTCTCGGGGTCGACCGAGCTGGTCGCCTCGTCGAGGATCAGCAGGCCCGGCTGTGCGATCTCCGAGCGAACGAGAGCGACGAACTGTCGCTCCCCTGCCGAGAGGCGCTCGCCGCGCTGGCCGGCGTGGGTGTCGAGACCGTGAGGGAGCAGGTCGACCCACCACGACAGCCCGAGGCGCTCGAACGCGGCCTCGATCTCCGCATCGGTGGCGTCGGGCCGTCCGTCGAGGACGTTGGCCTTGATCGTCTTGTCGAAGAGGAAGCCGTCCTGCGGCACCATCCGGATCGCCCGCCGCCTCGTGGCCGGAGAGACGTCGCGCAGGTCGAGACCACCGACGACGATCCGCCCCTCGGTGGGGTCGGCGAGGCGGCACAGCAGCTTGGCGAAGGTCGTCTTGCCGCACCCGGTCTGCCCGACGATCGCGACGTGGCTGCCGGGCTCGAGCTCGACGTCGATGCCCTTCAGGACCGGCCCGGCCCCGTAGTCGAACCTGACGCCTTCAGTAACGACCGAGAGCGCGCCGGACGGAAGGTCGATGCCCGGTTCCGGTTCGACCAGCTCGACGGGGGTGTCGAGGACGTCGAGCACCTTCCTCCACCCCGCGATGGCGGTCTGCGTCTGGTCGAACGTCTCGGTGAGCTCCCCGACCGGTTGCAGGAACAGCGAGATGAGGAACAGGAACGCCACCAGGCGACCCGGCGTGAGACCCCAATCGGGACCGAACGTGATGCCAGCCCAGATCACCGCGACCATCGCGACCGCCCCGAACACGTCCCCCAGAGGGAACAGGATCGACCAGTAGCGCGCCGAGCGCATCTGAGCGCGGTACTGAAGGTCGATCGCCCGCTTGATGCGCCGGTCGGTGCGATCGAGCATCCCGTAGCTACGCACGACCTCGGCCCCCATGATCGACTCGGCGAACTCCGAGAGCGTGTCGGAAACGCGGGCCCGGATCAGCTCGTAGGCCTCCAGCAGGCCCGCTTGCAGCCGTCGCAGAACGAGCAGGATCGGAGACGCGACGAAGACCACGATCAGCGCGAGCTGCCACGAGTAGACCAACATCACGATGAACGTCCCGATCATCAGCGTGGTCCCGGTGATCCACGCGACCGCTCCCCAGTCCATGAACTGAGTGAGCGTGTCGATGTCCGCCGTGACCCGGGCGACGAGGGTCCCCCGCCGCTCCTTGCTCTGCACCGCGATCGAGAGACGATGGATGTGGCGGAACGTCTTGATCCTCAAGGTCTTGATCGCCGACTCCGCAGCGCGCACCATCCGCTTCTGCGCGATGCGAGACGACAGGTAGACCGCGATGGTGACCACCGCTGCGATGGAACAGGCTCCGTACACGAGCTTCGGATGGAAGCCGCCGGCGAAACCTCGGTCGAGGATCTGCTGGATCAGTACCGGGACCAGAAGCATCCCGATCGCCGATGCGAAGGCAAGGACGACGGAGTTGCGGACACCTCGCTTCAGCTCGGGGGTCTCGCGGAGACCGCGGCGCATGACGCTCAGCGCGCCTTCGATACGAGTGCTCACGCGGCGCTCCTCTCGTAGGCGCGCACCATCGCCGCGTAAGCGGGGAAATGGAGCAACTCGTCGTGCGACCCTTCGGCGGTGATGCGGCCGTCGTTCAGGAACAACACGCGGTTGGCCAACCGGATGGTCGAGACCCGATACGCGATCACGACCAACGTCGTCTCGAGCTCACGACTCAGCGTGTTGAGGATGTCGGCCTCGATTCGCGGATCTACCGAGGACGTCGCGTCGTCGAGGATCAGCACGCGCGGACGCCGTGCGAGAGCCCTGGCAAGCGCGATGCGTTGACGCTGTCCACCGGAGAGGGTCACTCCCCTCTCCCCCACGACGCTGTCGTAGCCGCCGGGCAACGCCGTGATGAAGTCGTGGGCGCGCGCCTGACGTGCGGCGGCCTCCACGGCGGCATCGTCCAGGTCCAGTCCGGCCGCGATGTTCTCGCGCAACGTCGTCGCGAACAGGAAGGTGTCCTGGAAAACCACCGCGACCTTCCGCTGCAGATCGTCGGGGGTCGCGCACCGAAGGTCGATCCCGCCGACCGAGATCGACCCGGAATCGGGGTCGTCGAGGCGCACGAGAAGGTTCGCCAGCGTGCTCTTGCCGCTACCGGTGGGCCCGACGAGTGCGATCGACTCGTTCGGCGCCACGTCGAAGGTCACCCCGTCGAGCACCGTGTAGCCCTCGTACCCGAAGACCACGTCGTTCGCGGTCACGCCCAGGGCGCCGGCGCCGAGCTCCTCGGGCTCGAGCGAAGCGGTGATCTTCGGCTTCGTCTCGAGAACCTCGCGGAGACGCTGGTACCCGACGACGCAGCGAGGAAGATCCATGATGAACCAGCCGATCAGGCGCATCGGCAGGG
>DASSMG010000076.1:0-5419 GCA_035688995.1 Actinomycetota bacterium | reverse complement strand
CCCACGCATCCGTGAGCGGCGATTCGTTCTGATCCCGCTGCTCGAGATCGCACCGGGCGTGACCGATCCGTGGGAAACGCCTTACGCCGAAGCCCTCGACGAGGCCGAAGGAGAGGTACAGCTCCTCGAGCCGTTCTGATCCCTCATCCACGACCGGTACCTCGCGGGAGGACTGGAGCGCATGCGATGACCTCTGGAACATCATCCTTCGACGTCGTGCTCGTCGGCGCAGGAACCGTCGGGACTGCCGTCGCGCACAACCTTCGTGACGCCGGGCATCGCGTCGTTGCGGTTGCCTCGAGATCGCGACGATCGGCCGAAATCGCAGGGGACCGTCTCGCCGCACCGGTCGTCGAAGTGGATGCCCTTCCCGCAGCCGACCTGGTCCTGATCGGCTCCGGAGACGATGCGATCGCGTCGGTCGCCGAACGGATCTCCGAGCGCGTTCGGCCCGGAGCTTTCGTCTGTCACTTCGCGGGATCGCTCGGGACGTCTCCTCTGGCCGCGATCACGCGGGTGGGCGCATCCGCGTGCGCCGTACATCCCGTCCAGGCCCTTCCCACCTTCGAGTTAGCGGTGGAGCGATTGCCCGGTTCTGCTTGGGGCGTCACCTGTAGCGACGCGGAGACCGACGCCGCGATCTCTCTGATGATCCGCCGCGATCTGTTGGGTACGCCTGTCAGCATCGCAGAAGGGGACCGCACGTTATGGCACGTTGCCGCGGTCATGTCTGCGAACGGAGTCGCGGCCCTCCTTGGAGTTGCAGAAGAGGTTCTGAAGCAGATCGGCATCGAGCATCCCGAGTCCGTTGTCGGACCGCTCGCGGCCGGCGCCGTTCAGAACGCGCGCGAGGCGGGAGGTGGAGCGGCGACGTTGACCGGTCCCGTCGTTCGCAACGACGTTGCGACCATCGAGCGTCATCTCGCCGCGCTGGAGGATTCCCCCACCTATCTCCGGGACGCCTATCTATCCGTGATGCGGCTGGTCTACGACGTGGCCTTGCATGCCGGACGAGACGTCGGTGACATCGGTGCATCGCTGGAAGATCTCGTGGGTCCGTGGAAGTAGCACGGACGGTCGTCGACGTCCGAAGCGCGCTCGCTCGTGCGGCCCGCCCCGTCGGATTCGTACCGACCATGGGTGCGCTCCACGACGGGCATCTGTCTCTCGTGGAGAGGGCGCGAGAACGAGTGGCGACGGTCGTCGTAAGCATCTTCGTCAACCCTCTGCAGTTCGGGCCGTCGGAGGACTTCGCTCGATACCCCAGGAGTGAGGGACAGGATTTCGAGAGAGCGGCCGACGCGGGCGTCGACATCGTCTTCGCACCAAACGGAGAGGAGATGTACCCCGCGGGCCATGCGACGACGGTATCGGTGGCGGGTGTGTCCGAGCCTTACGAGGGCGCGCGGCGGCCCGGTCATTTCGACGGAGTCGCCACGGTGGTCGCGAAGTTGTTCGAGATCGTCGATCCGGATCTTGCTTTCTTCGGGCAGAAGGACGCGCAGCAAGTGGCGGTCGTCAGGAAGATGGTGTGCGATCTCGATATGCCGGTCGAGATCGTCGCGTGCCCGACGATCCGGGAGCCCGATGGGCTCGCGTTGTCGTCGCGCAACGTCTATCTGGACCCCGCCGACCGACTCGCCGCTCCCTGCCTCTTCCGCGCGCTGCAGACTGGAGCCGCGGCCATCACATCGGGAGACACTCCGGAGGCCGCGGTGCAGGCGATGACGGCCGTGCTGCAAGCCGAACCGCGGATCGAGATCGATTACGCCGCGGCGGTCGATCCGGGATCGTTCGCGGCCCCCGATCCAGCGGGTCCAGTCCTGCTTATCGTGGCCGCGCGGGTGGGTCGAACCCGTTTGATAGACAACCTTCTAGTGGAGACGACATCGTGAGCCTTCTGACCGCAGATATCGGCAACACCCAGACCCACATCGGGATGTTCGATGGTGATGGGCTTCTCCGCGAATGGAGGGCGTCGACCGATCCATCGCGGACCGCCGACGAGCTCGCCCTCCTGTTCGGTCAGTTCCTCGAGCTCGGCGATCTCACTTTCAGGGACGTCACCGGCGTCGCGTTGTGCTCCGTCGTCCCGCGCGCAACCCAAGAGGCGAGGGAGATGGTCGAGCGCTACTTCGGCTTCCCGGCTCTCGTCGTGGGCCCGGGGATAAAGACCGGTATCGCTGTGAGGATGGACAACCCGCGCGAGGTCGGAGCCGATCGCATCGCGAACGCGGTGGCGGCTCATGCCATGTTCGCCGCAGAGCCCGTCGTCGTGGTGGACTTCGGAACCGCGATCACCGTCGACGCCGTGTCGGCGGACGGTAGTTATCTCGGCGGTGCGATCGCACCGGGGATCGATACGGCCGCTGCGGGTCTCTATGCGGCGACCGCACAACTGCGGCGGGTCGAGCTCGTGGCACCCCCCGACGTCATCGGCAAGAGCACCGTGCAAGCCGTTCAATCGGGACTCGTCTACGGCTTCGCCGGCATGGTCGACGGTCTAGTTGCCGGCGCGACCAAAGAACTAGGGGGAGACGCGCGGGTGGTCGCTACGGGAGGACTTGCTCCGACCGTCATCGAGCACTGCCATCGCATCGAGCGCTTCGAGCCGATGCTCACGCTGCTCGGGCTGAAGCTGATCTACGAACGGAACCAGGCGTGACCGGATCGAGATACCCCTACCGGTACGAACGGACCGCGACGACCACCGAGCTCCACGAGCGATTCGCCGATCTGGAACCGGGTGCCGGCACCGGGACCCAGGCGCGCGTCGCGGGGCGGATCATGAGTGTGCGATCGCAAGGCAAGGTTGCATTCGCCGACCTCCAGGACGGCGGCGGCCGCATCCAGCTGTTCGCCCACCACGGCGTTCTCGGGGATTCGGGGATGGCCGAATTCGGGAAGTTGTCCGTGGGAGACATCGTCGGGGCCGACGGCGAAGTCATCCGGACGCGCCGCGGCGAGTTG
Source organism: Actinomycetota bacterium (assembly GCA_035688995.1). Taxonomy (GTDB): domain Bacteria; phylum Actinomycetota; class CADDZG01; order CADDZG01; family WHSQ01; genus DASSMG01. The sequence continues at coordinate 2,449 of DASSMG010000076.1, read as the reverse complement.
TCGCTCCGTGTCGGCGAATCCGTTCTCCTGGCCGAATGCCGCCGTCCGATGCCCGAGAAGTGGCACGGAGTGACCGATGTCGAGGCGCGCTACCGCCAGCGCTACCTGGACCTCCTGCTGAACGAAGCGCCCCGGCGCGCGATCGTCGGGCGCGCCGCAGCCAACGATGCGATCAGGCGGTTCCTCTCGGAACGGGGGTTCATCGAGGTCGAGACTCCGCTGCTCCAGCCGATCGCGAGTGGGGCAGTCGCGCGACCGTTCAAGACACACCACAACGCGCTCGACATCGACCTCTACCTGCGCATCGCGCCGGAGTTGTACCTGAAGCGGTTGTTGATCGGTGGATGGGAACGCGTCTACGAGCTCAACCGGAGCTTCCGCAACGAAGGTCTCTCACCGCGCCACAACACCGAGTTCACCATGCTCGAGGCTTACGAGGCGTACGTCGACTACAACGACACGATGACCCTGGTCGAGGATCTGACCCGGGCCATCGCAGAAGCCGTCAACGGTTCTCTCACGTTCGTCCTCGGCGAGGAAACCGTGGATCTGGGGCCCGCCTTCCGGAGGATGACGATGTTCGAGGCGATCGCGTCGATAACGGGGCGCGATCTCAGCGACGCGTGGGCGTCCGGCGATCACGATGCGATCAGAACGGCCGCGAGTGATTTGAGCGTCGGCGTGGATCCCGGTGAACCACCGGGGATCGTCGTCGTCGAGATCTTCGAGCAAACGACCGAGAAACTCCTCACCGCTCCGACCTTCGTCACCGGCTTCCCCAAAGAGGTATCCCCGCTGGCGAAGGATCACCGGGCTATCCCGGGATTCACGGAGCATGCCGATCTCGTGATCGGGGGAGTCGAGATCGCTCCCGTGTACTCGGAGCTGAACGATCCCGACGAACAACAGTGGAGGTTCGAGCAACAAGCGCGCGCCCGTGCCGCGGGCACCGAAGATGTCGCTCTGCCGGATGAAGACTTCGTCGAGGCGCTCGGATACGGGATGCCTCCGGCCGGCGGGTTCGGATTCGGGGTCGACCGCTTCCTCACCCAGCTCCTCGACCTTCACTCGCTGCGCGAGGTCATCATGTTCCCGACGATGCGCCCGGAGGCGTGAGCGGAACCCGCCGGGGCATCGCGTGTGCCCTGCTGGTGGTGCTGGTCTCGTGCGACAAGGGGAGCGGGCCCGGGTACTCACCGCGCGTTCCGGTAACGAGCCCGACGAGTGCCAACAGCCGCGTTATCGCCCTCGTCGGGACCCTCTCCGGTCCCGACTCGGCGTGGGGCAACGACGCGTTCGAAGCCGCGCAGGCGGCGGTTGCCGTGCTCAACCGTGAGATCGGCGAGGACGAGCGATCGTTCGAGCTGGTCACGCTCGACGACGAGGGAGACCCCCAGACCGCGAGCGACCTCATCGAGAACGTGGTCACGACCTATCCCACGGTGGGGATCGTTTTCTCGGGACCGCCGCAGGCCTTGCCCGCCAGCGAGGACGTACTGGCCGAAGCGGGCGTTCCGGCTCTCCTCCAGACGGGCGACCTGCTCGCCCAGAACCTCCTGACCCCCCACGCGTTCCAGTTCTCGCCTCCCTACACGTGGCAGGCCGACGCGCTCGGGCGATATCTGTTCGACGACAGGGGCTACACCCGGGTCGGGTCGCTGACCAGGGCCGGCGCCTCCGGGCAGTCGGCGCGACGGGCACTTCAGAGTGCCTTCGCCGCGCAGGGACACCGGCTGGCTGCTTCGGAGTTGCTGCCGGAAACCGGTGGCGGGCTCGATCGGGCCCTGACCCGGCTGCGGAAGGCCCGGGTCCAGGCGATCGTCGTCGAAGGCGCGCCGCGAGCGGAAGACAAAGCGCTTGCCGCGCTCGAGGATCGCAATGCCGTTTACGTCACCCGGACGGAGGCGAAGCGCTCCGGCCGGCCCTTCACGCGCCGGTGGAATCCCCAGATCGCGGGATTCGACACTTTGATCGCGCCGCAGGTGGCGCACCTGGCGGCCGGTTCGGTCGCGGCGGAAAGCTACGCCCGCGGCGCCCACTACCTGCCGATACCGTCCTTCGAGAGCTTCCGGAGGGCCTTCTCGGATTGGTGGGGGAACCGTGTGGGCTCACCGCTCGGCCAGGAGCGGCGCGCCTTCGAATCGGTCCTGGCGATCGGCTGGGCGGCACGGCGCGTTCCGTCATCGAGCGATGCCGATCTGGCTCAGGTCCTGGAGCGTCTCGACGGTAAGCGGTTCGGAGGCCTAGATATCTCGTTCTCGGCCTCGGACCGCGCCGCGACCGAACCGAGCACGGTGGGATTGTGGACGGTCCCCTCAGCCGCCGACGACATCCCGAACGACGACATCCCCACGGACCTCTTCTGGGTCCCGCTCGATCGCACGTTCACCGGCCGAGGGAATCACACGTCGGTCCTTCGTCCCGATCTGCCCTACCTTTTCCCCCGGGC
>DASSMG010000075.1:0-3333 GCA_035688995.1 Actinomycetota bacterium | reverse complement strand
AAACGAGCGCCCTTTATTCGCCGCCTGCCCCAGTAAGTGGTCCGTGCCAATGCCTAGTGCATCGATCTTCGTCTTGAGCCATCGGTAGCTCGCTCCGCCGAGAGGTTGGCCCAACTTGCACAGAGCCTCTGCATACGAGCGAGATGATCCAACCGCGTCCGCAACTCTTTGGTCAGAAACGGACAGACGCGCCTGGTGAGCATGACGACCGAAGTGTCGTGTCGACAGCGAGAGCTTCCTTATCTGCCGTCCCACGGTTTCGTAGTTCGAACCGCTCGGCACAAGGCCCAGTCGGGATAAGAGGTCCCTCATGTTGCGCGATTCGGCAACCGCACAAGCGAGCTGGAGATCTGTGTAACGGGGCCGAGACATCTCTGCGATCGTAGCGAGAGGGTGCGACAAGAATCATGGGTCTGTCACAGCGCGGCGCGAGGGAGGTTTGGACTCTGGAGCCTGCTGAGCGGGTTCTAGAGTCGAAAGGTCGCGGTTAGCCCGCCAGGTAGGTCGTGCGTAACTCGTCGGTGAGCGCGTCGTCCAGGTGGCCCCGCGTGCGCGCTTCGAGGAACGACGCCGGGTAGGCGTAGCGAGATCTCCATCCGGCCGCGTGCTCGGCCACCGTTCCCCACGACCACACCTCTCCGATCACGTAGGTGCGGTGTTCGATCTCGTCGGCCCAATCGAACGCACGACCCGGGGTCGAGACCGCGTAGATCCCACAGCGGTGACCGCGCGCGGGAACGTCACCCGCCGCGCAGCGATTGCGAAGGTCGACGCATCTCGCTTCGAAGCGCTCGTTGGGTGCCCACACCGGAAGCGGCGCGAACAGGAACCCGGCAGTCGGGCTCTGCAGCCGCGGCCCCTCGGGTGTCCTCGTCACACCCCACACGCGGAATCCTTTGAGCGGGACGGGGGAGTCCGGCACGCGCATCGGAACGCGCGCGGCGATCGGGTCCGGGGTCCTCACGATCCGACGGGCTCGGGGACCTCGGCCGGCTCGGTTACGCGGGCCGGGACAGGCTCTTCGACCGGCTCGATCTCGATGACGCGCTCGACTTCACCAACGTCCATGGGGCTCCTTTCCGACGACTGAATCGTCGGCGGAGACCCCCGTGGGGGCAATAGCCCTTATGGGTCATTCCGGACGGATCCACCCCGCCCCGAGCGCTCTTCGGCGCTGTGAGCTCCCGGCCCGCCGGGCCCGGACCGCCCCCGATGCCGTTAGAACAACGGAGACGTCAGCGTGAAGCCCGGTGCGCAGGTCGAGAACAGCACGAACAGGGCGAGAGCCCCGCCCGCCATGGCGAGGTTCTTGTTGAAGTTGATCTGCTGCATCTGCCGCATCTGCGGGTCCTCGACCTTCCAGAACGGATGCATCAGGACGGCGGTCGGGATCAGGAACGCGGCGAGGAGCAGGGCCCCGAGGTCGCCGAGGATGCCGAAAACGACCATGGTCGCTCCGGCCAGGATCACGGCCCCCGAGACCACCACGGCGGTCTCCGCGGCCGGGACGCCCATCGACCCGGCGTATTCACCCATGTGCTTCCGGTTCTTGAAGTGGTTGATCCCGGACGCGACGAACATGTACGAGAACAAGATCCGTCCGATCAGTGCGACGAGTTCCATGCCTCCCCCTTCGGCTTCGAGCGCATAGTTGCGCACTCAACGAGTCTTTCCCAGCCAAGGGTTTCTCTAACGTCCGGCCCGACTCCTTCCCGCTAGTACCGTCACGCCGTGGACGCTCAGGCGTGGAAGCTCGTCGCCATCGGGCTCGGGGCGGGTGCCGGAAGCGGCATCTTCGGAATCGGCGGGGGCATCGTGATGGTCCCCCTTCTCGTGCTGGCCTGCCGTTTCGAGCAGCACGATGCCCACGTGACCTCGCTGGGGGCCGGCATGATCCTGGCGGTCTCCGGCGCGGCGACCTACGCGGTGAACGGACGCGTGTCGGTCGTGGTTGGAGCGTGCCTCGCGGCCGGGGCTCTCGTGGGCGCTCCGCTGGGGGCGAGCCTCATGAACCGTCTCGCCGAGGCACCCCTCAAGGCCGCCTTCGGCGCGTTGCTGATCGTCGTCGCGATCTTCCAATTCGTGCAATGACGATCGTCGAGGGAGTTGTCGCGGTACTCGTCGGTGTGGGTGTCGGGGTGGTCTCGGCGCTGTTCGGGGTCGGCGGGGGCATCGTCATGGTCCCTTTCATGGTCCTGGCCCTCGGGTTCAACCAGCACGTTGCGGAGGGGACGTCGCTGCTGGTGATCATCCCGACCGCAGCGGCCGGCGTCCTCGCCCACCGTCGCAAACGCAAGATCGACTGGCGTTCGGTGCTCACGATCGCGGCAGGTGGCGTGATCGGTGCGTTCCTCGGGGCCCACGTCGCGCTGGCCACGGCCGCGGTGGTGTTGCGTCGCGCCTTCTCGGTGCTCGTTGCGGTAGTGGGCGCGCGCCTTCTGTTCCAAGGGCTCAGGGCTTCGAGGCAGACCGAGCCGGAGTCGTGACGCCTCTCGAGGTCCTCGATCCTCAAACGAGAAGGAAGGCGCGCAAGGCCCGGTTCCCCGAGTGGGTCGAGCCCATGAAGGCGACGCTCGTACACGAAAGCTTCTCGGACCCCGACTGGATCTTCGAACCGAAACTGGACGGCGAGCGCTGTCTCGCGTACGTGCGCCGCGGCGCCGTCACGATGATGTCGAGGAACAAGAAGTCGATCGGTCACAGCTACCCGGAGATCGTCGGCGCGTTGTCCGGCGCGGCCTTCGATGTCGTCGTCGACGGTGAGGTCGTCGCCGAGAAGGACGGGATAGCGAGTTTCGGGCTCCTGCAGCAACGGATGCACGTGCAGGCTCCGACGAAAGAGCTGCTTGAGCGCGTCCCCGTCGTCTACAACGTCTTCGACATCGTGTACTGCGATGGATCCGATCTTTCTCAGGTGCCCTTGTTGGCGCGCAAGAAGGTTCTTCGAAAGACGCTCCGCCCGCGGAAGGCCGTTCGACTCGTGAAGCATCGAGTGCGAGACGGCGACGACTACTTCGAGGAGATGTGCTCTACGCCGGGCCAAGAAGGCGTCATCGCGAAACGGGCGGAGAGTCCGTATCAGCACTCGCGCTCGAAGGACTGGCTCAAGTTCAAGTGCTCTCTAGAGCAGGAGTTCGTCATCGGCGGTTTCACCGATCCCCAAGGATCCCGTTCGGGATTCGGCGCGCTGCTGGTCGGTTACTACGAAGGTCGCGACCTCCGTTACGCGGGCAAGGTCGGCACCGGCTTCAATCAGCAGCTGCTGCGGATCCTGTCCGAGGAACTGGCCGGGCTGGAACGACCCGACCCTCCGTTCGCGGATCGGGGGATCGG
>DASSMG010000074.1:0-13993 GCA_035688995.1 Actinomycetota bacterium | reverse complement strand
GACGAGTGACCGCGCAGAGCGAGGATGCCCCCACCCGGCCGTCCGATGTTCCCGAGCAACAACTGCAGGATCGAAGCCGTCCGGATGTACTGGACCCCGACCGAGTGCTGCGTCCAGCCAACCGCGTAGCAGAACGCCGAGGTTCGCTCGCGACCGGAGTTGGCGCACAGAGCCTCGCAGACCTTGAGGAAGAGCTCCTCGGGCACTCCGCAGATGTCGGCCACCACCTCGGGTGTGTATCGGGAGTAGTGCTTCTTGACGAGTTGGAACACGCAGCGCGGGTCCTGAAGCGAGTGATCTTGCTGTTCGGCGTCGACCTGGGCGCCGCGTTCCGAATCCGGCTCGCCGGTGAACATCTCGCGTTGCCCCGCGGCCGGTGCCAGCTCGCGGCCGCGGTACTGCCACGAGCTGGGGTCGTACTGGCCCTTCTCGGGATCCCAGCCCGAGAACAACCCGTCCAGGTCTTCGGTGTCCTCGAAGTCGTCGGAAACGATCGCGGCTGCGTTCGTATACGCAACCACGTAGTCCTTGAAGTAGCGCTCGTTGCTGATGACGTAGTTGATGATCCCGCCGAGGAAAGCGATGTCGGTGCCGGCGCGCAAGGGAACGTGGAGGTTCGCCATCGCCGAGGTCCTCGTGAATCGTGGATCGACGTGGATGATCTGCGCGCCGCGGCGCTTCGCTTCCATCGGCCAGTTGAAACCGACCGGATGACACTCGGCCATGTTGGATCCCATGATCACGATGCAGTCCGAATTCTTGAGATCCTGCTGGAACGTCGTCGCGCCGCCCCTACCGAACGATGTCCCCAGACCGGGGACGGTGGACGAGTGTCATATCCGGGCCTGGTTCTCGATCTGGATCGCACCGAGAGCCGTGAAGAGCTTCTTGATGAGGTAGTTCTCTTCGTTGTCGAGGGTCGCTCCGCCCAGGTGTGCGAATCCGAGCGTGCGCCGCAACGGATGACCGTCCTTGTCGCTCTGTTCCCAGGTGTCGTCGCGCGTCTTCATCACACGTTCGGCGACCATGCGGGTCGCTTCCTCCAGGGGGATCGGTTCCCACCGGGTGGAGTGAGGTGCGCGATACAGCACGGTCCGCTCGCGGTGCGTACCCGTCACCAGTTGGAAGGTGGCGGCGCCCTTCGGACAGAGACGCCCCTCCGAGATCGGCGAGTCGGGGTCGCCCTCGATGTTCGTGATCTTGTCGTCGGTGACGAAGACGCGTTGCGCGCAACCGACCGCGCAGTAAGGGCAGACCGAGTCGACGACCTTCGTCGCGTCGCTGGTGCGGGGATGGAGCTCGTTCGTACGAGCGCTGAACGCGGTATCGCCGAAACCGCGGGCATCGCGTCCCGTCAGCTGGCGCAAGACCGGCCAGCGCGAGATCAACGGCAAAGGTTTCCCAAGGCTCAAGGAGCCCCTGATCCCCCTTCTAGACGCCAGGTGCGCGCACGATACACCTGCGCACCACTTCTATCGTGACACGATATTCCACCGCCTCTTTCTACAACCACCCGGGATCATCCCGGCCATGTTTAGAAAGAACGGGGGGTGATGCGGTCGGGGCCGGCGTAGATGTTGAAGCGGTCGCCTCGAAGGAACCCGACGAGGGTCATGCCGAAGCGCTGAGCGACATCGACCGCGAGACTGCTGGGGGCCGAGACCGCACACACGATCGGGATCCCCGCGGCGAGTGCCTTCTGCATGATCTCGTAGCTCGTCCGTCCACTGACGAGGAGGATGCGCTCGGAGAGATCCGCTCTCTCGAGCAGCGCCCACCCCGCAAGCTTGTCGACCGCGTTGTGACGTCCAACGTCCTCCCGCACGGCAACCGTCTCGCCGGAGGATGCGAACAACCCCGCCGCATGGAGGCCACCGGTCGACTCGAATACGTCCTGAGCCTCCCTGAGACGGTCGGGTAAGGCTTGTAGAACGTCCGCCGTCACACGCGGGCCGCTCGTCGTCGTCGCGTATCCCCGCAGCTCCAGTTGGTCGAGCGATTCCTTTCCACACACGCCACAGGAGCTATTCGTGAAGAAATGTCGCTCGAGCCCGCGCAGGTCCGGTAGCGCGTCGTCGCGTAGCTCGACCGTCACGATGTTGAATCGCTGCGTCGCGTCGACCTCGGGATCGACGCAGTACGCGATCTTCATGAGATCGTCGCGGCCACGGATCACGCCTTCCGACGCGAGGAATCCGCACGCGAGCTCGAAGTCGTGGCCGGGGGTCCGCATGGTGACCGCGATCGTCCTCACCTGCCCCCGCCACGAGATGCGTATCTCCATCGGTTCCTCGGACGCGAGGTGATCGGTGCGCTCCCTGGCAACGCCGTCTTCGATCGCGACGATGCGCGCTTTGGTCTCACCGCCGGCGCGAACGGTCACGACTGATCCGGGAGGATCCGGCGCGCGGCCTCGAGTGCCTCGGCGATGGCAGTCTCGACGTCGATCCCCTGCTCGACGCGGCACTCCACGTAACGGCCCACGACGAACGCCGCCAGCGGAGCGTTCTTCCGTTCGGTCGAATGCGCGACGTCGCGCGCGAGGTCGAGTAGGAGATTCTTCTCGGGACCGGACGGCGCAAGAGCCTCGCCGTTCCGAAGCCGGACGGCGAGCTCGTCGCCGAAGCGGGTCAGCCAGTCCTCAGGCACGCCTCAGAGTCTTTCGCATCGCGACGGCGAGCGTCGCCACGCCGGCGGCCGCCAGCAACGACCCCTCGAGCCGGTTCAGCCGGGGGCCCGACGGGGGCGCGTCGGAAGCGACGCCGGCGGCCAGACGAACGACCTCGGCGACGTGAAGGGCGGCACGTCCTGTCAACGACTCGATCTGGGCCCGGCACGAGAAGCCGTCGGCGACCACGAGCACGTCCTCGTCGAGACCCCGGACCATCGGAGCGAGCTTGCGCTCCCCGATCGCGACGGACAGGTCGTAGCGCTCCCCCGCTTCGAACCCGAACGACCCCGCGATGCCGCAGCACCCCGCATCCGACATCTGCACCTCGAGCCCCAGCTCCCGCAGCAACCTCTCTTCGACGTCGAACCCCATAACCGCGGCGTGGTGACAGTGGGGATGGACGAGGGCTCGCCCGTCGAGGCGCCACGGGATCTGTCCGACCTCGTCGGCCAGGAACTCGCTGAACGTGCGTGTGTTTTCCGCCAGTCGCTGCGCGTCGGAATCACTCGGGAACAGATCCCTGAGCTCGTCGCGGAACGTCGCGATGCAACTCGGTTCGATACCGACGATGGTCGACCCCGCCAGGATCTCCGGCTTCAAGACGTTCACCGCGTTGCGAAGCAAGGCCTTGGCGTCGTCGAGCATCCCGTGATCGAACAGAGGGCGCCCGCAGCAAACGTCGGGTCGGCTCACTCCAACTTCATATCCGAGACTCTCCAGCACCTCTATCGCAGCGCGTCCGGGACCCGGTGTGAGGAAGTCCGTAAAGGTGTCGGCCCAGACGACGACGCGCCCCCGCGATGCCGCTTCCCGCGCCGGTGCGGGACGCGCGTCGAACCACCTGCGCAGCGTCTGGGTCGCGATCGGGGGCGGCTTCCGTTGCGGAGCCACGCCGGCGGCGAGCTTCACCACCGACGACAGGATGGGCGTCTGGAGCACCGCGTTGGCCAGATTCGGAACGCGTGAGGCCACACGCGTCCAGCGGTGAGCGAGCCCCAGCGAGTAGGCCGCCCGGGGGCGTCGCCGTCCCTCGTAGTAATGCGACAGGAACTCCGACTTGTACGTCGCGACGTCGATACCCACAGGGCAGTCCGCTTTGCATGCCTTGCACGACAGGCAGAGATCGAGCGATTCCTTGACGTCTTCGTCGCGCCACCCGCCGCGGACGGGGTCGCCTTGCGTCATCTCGAACAACATCCGAGCGCGACCTCGCGTCGTGTGTTTCTCCTCGCGCGTGACCATGAAGCTCGGGCACATCGTTCCGCCGTCCAATCTCCGGCACTTCCCGACGCCGACGCAACGGGTCGTCGCCTCGGCAAAGCTGCCGTGGTCCTTCGCGTAAGAGAAGTGGGTAGGCAGGTCCGGTGGGTCGTAGTTCTCCACTGCGAGCTTCAGGTCCACGTCGAACGGATGCGGATCGACGACCTTCCCGGGATTCATCCTCCAGTCCGGATCCCAGATCGACTTGAACTCCCGGAACGCACCGACGAGCTCGTCGCCGTACATCTTCGGCAGTAACTCGGCTCGTTGTTGCCCATCACCGTGCTCACCCGACAGGGAGCCTCCGTACGAGACGACGAGGTCGGCCGCTTCTTCGAGGAAATCGCGGTAGGTCACGATGCCCGAACGCGTGCGCAGATCGAAGGAGATACGCGAATGAACGCACCCGTCTCCGAAGTGCCCGTAGAAGGCACCGTTCAAGCCATGCTTCTCGTAGAGAGCGGAGAGGTCGCGGAGATACGGCTCGAGCTTCTCGGGCGCCACCGCCGAGTCCTCCCATCCGGGCCAATGGCCGTGTTCGGAATCGGGAGGGAACGAGCTCGTTGCCAGTCCTGCTTCCCGCACCTTCCAGAGTCGCCGAGCATGGACATCGTCGGTGCACAGAAGGATGCCGGTCGGTGCATGGTCCAACCGCTCGAGGGCCGCGACCAGATCCGCCGCCCTCCCGTCGGATTCTTCTTTCGTGGCTCCACCGAGCTCGACGAGGAGCCACGCGTCGCCCTCGGGCAGGAGCCTCACCGTCGCGTCGTCGAGACGGATCGTGCGCTCTTCCTGGATCAACCGGTAGTCGAGGCCTTCGAGGCCGAGCGGCTCGTGTTCGAGGATCGCCATCACGTGACGGGCGGAGTCGAAGATCGTCGGGTAACCCACGACGACGAGCGAGCGCGCGGGAGGGTCCTCGACGAGTTTGACCGTCGCTTCGAGCACGGTCGCACACGTGCCCTCCGTGCCGGCAAGTGCGCGCGCCACGTTGAACCCGTTCTCGGGGAGGAGCTCGTCGAGGTTGTAACCCGAGACGCGTCGGGGGATGTCCGGGAAGCGCTGCCGGATGAGATCCCCGTACCGGTCCCGCAGCGAGCGCAAGCCCTCGTAGATCTCGCCGGTCCGGCCCCCCCGAGCAACGATGGCGTCGATCTCGTCGTCCGTCGTCGATCCCACCTTCAGCCGGACCCCGTCGTGGGTCAAGACGTCGAGTTCGGCAACGTTGTCCGAGGTGCGGGAGCCCTCACCTAGGAATCGGGCCTGAACGGAATGCACACCGCACGAGTTGTTGCCGATGCTCCCGCCGATCGTGCAATAAGCGTGGGTCGACGGATCCGGCGCGAACACGAGACCGTAGTGCTTCGTCGCTGCGGCAAGTTGATCGTGAACGACACCGGGTTGGACGCGGGCCGTCTTTCTATCCGGATCGATCTCGACGATCTCGTTCAGGTACTTGGAGAAGTCGATGACGACCGCGACGTTGACTGCCTCTCCCGACAGACTCGTGCCGCATCCACGCGCGAGGATCGGGGCGCCGAACTCGTGACACGCAGCGTGCGTCGCGATGACGTCGTCGACCGTGCGTGGGATGACGACACCGATGGGGACCTGGCGGAAGTTGGACGCATCGGTCGCATAGAGGCCCCGAGTCCCGTCGTCGAAACGCACCTCGCCCGCGACGCTTCTTCGCAGCGCCGCCTCGAGCCCGGTGGCCACCTCCGTCCTCATCGGGTGGGGGCGCAGACGTGGTTACGAGCGCTCGTCGCCGTCGGTCCCGAGGACCCGCTGCACTGCCTGCAGGTGTGGCGCCATCTCGTCCAGCTGATCGAGCGTCGCCGCGCTGATGGAGTTGAGCTTGCTTTCACCGGTCGGGGTCAGGCGCAGCCGAACGACGCGCTGGTCCGTTCCGTCGGGCACGCGCTCGACGAGGCCGGCCGCGGAGGCGCGATCGACGAGCTCCACGACGCTGTTTGGCTTGAGCAGCAGGTATTCGGCGGTTTCTCCGATCGTCGGGCCGCGGGAGTGGTCGCGATGGCCTCGTATCGCGAGTAGCAGCTGGTGCTGGGTCGGAGCGATCCCGGCATTGGCGGCCTGCGAGCGACTCCATGCAAGGAAACGACGGACGGCGGTCCGGAACTCGAGCAACCGTTCGTACTCGCGATCGCTGAGTTTGCGCGTCATCGAGATCCCCCGATCGAAATCCCCCGATCGAACTCGGATGCCGAGCATCGTAATGCTCGGTCGAGAGACGCTATTCGGGTCTGCGGTCGCGAAGGACCTTGGTTCCGATCCCTGCAAGCGCGAGCCCGGCCGCGACACCTGAGACCACTGCCTTGTGCATCGATGCCCACAGCGCGTAGCTCCGCGGATGAGCCTGCTCGTCGAAGTCGCCATGCGCCCCGAAATCGGTCGGCCCCGGGTCCCAGAGGTTGTTCGGCCGGTCCGGATCTTCGCTTTCGTCACGTTGCTGTGATTTGAATCCGGTTCGCGCCAGATAGCGATCGAGCAACGGAGATGCGATCTTCTCCGCAAGGATCGTGGCGATCGTCGACGCGCCGACGAAGATCTCCTTGCGATCGTGCGTCGCGGCCCACACGATGGCCTCGGCCGCGACCTCCGGTTGGTAGATCGGAGGAACCGGTTGCGCCCGACGGGGAAGGCGGGACTTCACGACGTCGAACTGCGGTGTGTTGAGCGCCGGAAGCTGCACCATCGAGACCCTTACCTTGCTCGAGTCGTGCAGGAGCTCGCTCCGGAGAGAATCGACGAACCCCTGGATCGCGTGCTTCGACGCGCAATATGCCGACTGCAACGGGATCCCTCGATAAGCGAGTGCCGATCCCACCTGCACGATCGATCCCCGGTCACGGGGTCCCATCCGGCGCAAGGCCGCAAGGGTCCCGTAGACGCATCCGAGGTAGGTCACGTCCGTTACGCGCCGGTACTCGGCCAGGCGTCATCTCCTTGACCGGCGAGAAAACCGACACCATCGCGTTGTTGACCCAGACGTCGATGGGCCCGAGCTCGGATTCGATCGCCGCTGCGGCCGCCTCGACCTGATCGGGATCGGCGATGTCTGCCGGTACGTCGACGGCCCGGCCGCCCATCTCTTCGATCTCGGAACGCGCGTTCTTCAACGCATCCGCATTGCGTGCGATCAATCCGACGGCCGCTCCGTGACGAGCGAACAGCCGAGCGGTAGCGCGGCCCACCCCCGACGATGCGCCGGTTACGACCACGACGGAAGAGGAAAGATCCACGACCCATACCTACCCGTGACGGGGGCGACGTCAAACGACGCCGCCTCGCGTAGGTTCCCTGGGTGGCCGCGATAGAGGACTACGCGCTCATCGGCGACACCCACACTGCCGCGCTCGTCTCTCGCGACGGCTCGATCGACTGGCTGTGCCTCCCCCGATTCGATTCCGAATCGGTATTCGCGTCGATCCTCGACCGGGACCTCGGGGGCTACTGGTCGATCCGCCCCACGGCTAATGCGAGATCGATCCGCGAGTACGTCGGCGACACGCTGGTTCTGGAGACCCTTTTCGAGACCGAGACGGGAATCGCTTCGCTCGTCGACCTGATGGCGATCTCGTCGAGGTCGTCACCCGACGTGCCGCGCGAGATCCATCCCGAGGACGCGATCGTTCGCGTTGTCGAGGTTCTCGAAGGAGAGATCGAATTCGAGATGACCTTCGCTCCCCGCTTCGACTACGGCGATATCCGACCGTGGTTGCATCGGGACGGCGAAGTGGTGGCCGCAGAAGGAGGAGAAAGCGCCCTCGACCTCACCGCCTCCGTTCCGCTCGAGATCGACAACGGAGTGGTCAGGTCGCGCTTCACGCTTCGACCGGACGAGATCGCGTCCTTCACCGCGGCCTACCGAGCGTCCTACGACCCGATCCGCCACGAGCTGACCTGCGCGGGCTGGGAACACTTCGTCGAGTGCACTGCGGAGTTCTGGTTCGGCTGGGCACGCAGGTATCAGGGCGAGGGCCCGTGGAGCGACCTGATCAAGCGCAGCTTGCTGACGCTGAAGGCACTCACCTACTCGCCGAGCGGCGGGATCGTCGCGGCGCCCACCACCTCCCTGCCCGAGCAGCCCCAGGGATCGCGCAACTGGGACTACCGCTATTGCTGGTTACGCGACGCAACGCTGACGCTCGAGGCCCTGATCGACAACGGGTATCGGGGCGAGGCCGAGGAGTGGCACAACTGGCTCCTGCGCAGCGCGGCAGGAGAGCCGGCCCGGCTTCAAGTGATGTACACGATCACCGGCGACCGGCACCTCGAGGAGTTCGAACTTCCCTTCGCCGGTTACGAAGGAGCGGCACCGGTGCGGGTCGGGAACGCCGCGTCGCAACAGTTCCAACTCGATACGTTCGGTGAGGTCATGGATCTGTTCCATCGTGCCCGTGCTGCGGGTATCGACGCCGAGGTCGCGTGGCCGCTACAACGGGAGTTGGCCGACCTCGTGCTGGATCGGTGGCGCGAGCCCGACAACGGCATCTGGGAGGTCCGGGGAGAGCCCAGTCACTGGATCCATTCGAAGGTCATGGCCTGGGTCGCTCTCGACCGGGCCGTGAAAGCCATCGAGGGCCACGGCAAGGACGGGAACCTGAAGCGCTGGATCGCGGGCCGAGACGAGATCCACGCCGAGATCTACGAGCGCGGCGTCGATCCCAAGCGAGGTTGCTTCGTGACGGCTTACGACCTGGACGAGGTCGATGCGAGCTTGCTTCGCTTGCCCTTCGTCGGATTCGTTCCGGCGACCGACGAGGTCATGTTGCGCACCATCGAGGCCATCGAGAACGATCTCCTCGTCGACGGATTGGTCCGGAGATACCGAACCGGCAAGGTGGACGACGGTCTCCCCGAGGGCGAGGGCACGTTCCTTCTCTGCACCTTCTGGATGGTGGCGTGCCTGGTCCTGGTCGGGCGCCGCGACGACGCTCACGAGATGTTCCTGCGAGCGATCGCCGCTCGCAACGACGTCGATCTGTTCTCCGAGGAGTACGACCCCCGATCCAAGAAGATGCTGGGAAATTTCCCGCAAGCCTTTTCACACATAGCGATGATCACGGCCGCAACCGCACTCGAGGTCGGTGAGGACGCGCCCGGCCTTCATCGCGAGCGCTCGTGACGGCGGTGTAAGAATCCGCGGAAGTGAACATCCTCGATCCCGCCGGTCCAGGTGCACGTCACGTCGCGACGTTGTGGTGGCCGATGCTGTGGATATCTACGGGTGTCTTCGTGGTCGTCGTTGCGATGCTCGTGCGCGCCGTCCTGCGCGGGCGCCGCACGAACGACGACCTCGACAAGCGCACGATCGGCTGGGGCGAGCCTTTCATCGCGATCGCCGGGGTCCTCGTCCCCGTCCTGATCCTGGGAGGCGTCTATCTCTTCTCGCTGGGTCAGATGAACGCCCTGTCCACGGTCGGCGCCGAGGCGAAGATGAAGATCGACGTCATCGGGCACGACTGGTGGTGGGAGGTCCGCTACCCGAACGGTGCGATCACCGCGAACGAGATCCACATCCCGGTTGGTGAGGTGGTACGTCTCAACCTGACGACGGCGGACGTCATTCACAGCTTCTGGGTGCCGGAGCTACAGGTGAAGCAGGACCAGATCCCCGGTCACGACAACTCCCTATGGATCTCGGCGGACGAACCCGGCCGATACCGCGGGCAGTGCGCGGAATTCTGCGGTCTGCAACACGCAAACATGGTCGTGACGGTCGTTGCCGAGGACCGCGACGCGTACGACACCTGGGTTGCCGCCGAGGCACGTCCCGCATCCACGGTCGCGTCCGACGGAGCGGACATCTTCATGTCGTCGTCGTGCGCCGGATGCCACGCGATCCGGGGCACCGAGGCGACCGGGCAACTGGGGCCGGACCTGACGCACGTTGCTTCCCGCACGACGATCGCCGGAGTTCTCGACAACACCCCGACCAACCTCGCGCGTTTCGTGGCGGACCCTCAAACGGTCAAGCCCGGCGTCACCATGCCCCCGACCGAGCTGTCGCCCGAGGAGGTCGACGCGGTGGTGCAGTACCTGGAGTCTCTTCGCTGATGGCGACGATCGCGCAGCGGCTCGACGCCATCTGGGGTGAGAAACCCGGCCTGTTGAGCTTCATCGGCACGGTCGATCACAAGCGGATCGGCATGCGCTACTTCTACACGGGGATGCTGTTCTTCGTCTTCGGCGGCATCGAGGCCTTGATCATGCGGACCCAACTGGCCGAGGCCCGTTTGCATCTGGTCGATCCCGAGACCTACAACCAGCTGTTCTCGATGCATGGCATCACGATGATGTTCCTGTTCGCCATGCCGGTCCTATCGGGGTTCGGCAACTACTTCGTTCCGCTGATGATCGGCGCCCGCGACATGGCGTTCCCCCGGCTCAACGCCTTCGGTTACTGGGTTTTCCTCGCCGGTGGATTGTTCATGTACTCGGCGTTCCTCGTCGGCCATGCCCCCGACGACGGATGGTTCAACTACCTGCCCCTCGGCGACAGCACGTTCTCGCCGGGTCTCAACATCGACTACTACGCGCTGGGACTGATCTTCCTCGGCATCTCCACCACCGGAGGCGCGATCAACTTCATCGTCACGATCTTCAAAGGTCGCGCGCCGGGCATGACTCTCAACCGCATACCGATCTTCGTATGGGGCGAGCTCGCCATGGCGTTCCAGATCGTGTTCGCGCTGCCGATGCTCACGCTCGCCTGCGTGATGTTGGTGTTGCAACGCAAGTTCGGTTTCCACTTCTTCGACGCGGCGGCAGGTGGCGATCCGCTTCTGTGGCAGCACCTCTTCTGGATATTCGGGCATCCCGAGGTCTACATCGTCGTGTTGCCCGCCTTCGGGATCGCGTCGGCGATCATCCCCACACACTCGCGCCGCCCGATGATCGGATACACGTTCATCGTTCTGGCCGAGCTGGGCACCGCGTTGATCGGGTTCGGCGTGTGGGTCCATCACATGTTCGCCACCGGGCTACCGCAGATGACGATGGCGTTCATCTCCGCGGCTTCGTTCATGGTGGCGATCCCGTCGGGCGTCCAGGTCTTCGCGTGGCTCGCCACCATGGTTGCCGGAAAGATCCGGCTCAACACGCCGATGCTTTACATCATCGGATTCATCACGACGTTCGTGATCGGCGGCGTGACGGGCGTGATGTTCTCCTCGATCCCGTTCGACCAACAGACGCACGACTCGATGTTCGTCGTCGCGCACCTGCACTACGTCTTGTTCGGCGGCGCGGTGTTCCCGATGCTCGCCGCGATCCACCATTGGGGGCCGAAGATGACGGGACGGATGTTGAGTGAGAGGCTCGGCAAGATCTCGTTCTGGCTCGTATTCGTCGGGTTCAACCTCAACATGTTCCCGTTGCACATCCTCGGCATCCTGGGCCAACCCCGTCGCACCTACACCTACGAGAGAGGCCTCGGCTGGGACATCCACAACCTCATCTCGACCGTGGGCGCCTTCATGCTCGGCGTGGGAGTCCTCGTGGTGATCTGGAACTGGTATCGCAGTAAGTCCAGGGGGGCCGAGGCCGGGCCCGACCCGTGGGGTGGCGAGACGCTCGAGTGGGCGACCTCGTCACCGCCCCCGCACTACAACTTCGTGACCGTCCCCACCGTCCGCAGCAAGGAACCGGTCTGGGACCAACCCGATCTGCGCGACGGCCAGGCTCCCGAAGATGGTGGGTACGCGCTCGATTCCGGGCACACGACGCTGTCGACGAGTCTGCTCGACGCGCAACCGCAGGCCGTGGTTCACATGCCCCACGAGACCCCCTGGCCGTTCTATCTGACCGTGTGTCTCTCGGTGCTCTTCTTCGGGCTCCTGGTCGACGCGTACGCGGTCGCAGCCGCGGCGGCGATCGCGAGTGCGGCCTCGATCATGGGTTGGTTCTGGCCGCGCGGGGAGACACAAGAGACATGAGCGACACGACCGCGACGCTCGAGAACCTCCGCTTCCCCGAACAGGAACTGCCCGAACACGTCGCAGGCACCCGCGCCTTCGGTTGGTGGGGAATGGTGTGGCTAATAGCGACCGAGGCAACTCTCTTCGCCGCGCTGATCGCGAGCTACTTCTACCTGCGGTTCCAATACGGGACCGTCTGGCCCCCCGGCGACATCGCGATCCCGACCCTTCAACTCCCGATCGTGATGAGCGTCATCCTGCTGTCGTCGAGCATCCCCGTCCACTTCGCCGAGTCCGCGATCAAGAAGGGCAAGGTCGGGGGCCTGAAGCTGGGGTTGGCCATCGGCTTCATCCTCGGCGTCGCATTCCTGGCGATCACGTTCGGCATCGAATGGCCCGAGAAGCTCGGTGAGTTCACGCCGCGCACGAACGTGTACGGCTCGCTCTTCTACACGATCCTCGGGTTCCACGCGGCCCACGTGATCGTGGGTTTGGCGATGAACCTGTGGGCTCAGGTACGGGCGTGGAAAGGCGCGTTCGACCGCGACCGGCACCTCACGATCCAGAACTTCACGATGTACTGGCACTTCGTGGACGTCGTGTGGGTGTTCGTCTTCTCGACCATCTACCTGTCCCCGCATCTGTGATGGCCGACGAAGCCACCGTCCACGAGATCACCCGGCGCGAGAGCCGCGGTTCGGCGGCGCTGTGGTTCGGCGTTCTCGGCGGGCCACTCGTATGGATGCTCCAACTCGTCGTCAATTACAGCCTCGAGGAGTGGTTTGCGTGCTCGCCCGGGTCCGGGGCGAACGGGCACGTTCTCGGCATCACGGTGCGCACCTTCGCGTTGGGAGTCACCGCCATCCTCGGCGTCATCGCGCTGGCGGCCGCGGTCACCGCCGTCCGTTGTTACCTGCGGTTGAGACCGGGCCGAGAGACGGATGACGTCTCCACCCGCGCTCGTTGGCTGTCCCTTGCCGGCGTGTTCAACGGCATCCTCTATCTCGTGATCATCCTCCCGTCGCTCGCTCCCCCACTGCTCCTGCACGTTTGCGAGTCGTCGCCGTGACCCGCCGTCCGTGGTTGTTCGCGCTCGGCATCGCGGCGTTCGGAGCGGCGGTCATCCCGCCCTTCGACGACGCGTCGGCGCGGCTGTTCTCGATCCACATGCTTCAGCACATGGTGATGTTGCTCGTCGCGGCCCCCTTGCTGGCGGCCTCGGGTTTCGTGCCGCGCCGGAGCGGACTGCAGTGGGTGGTCACCGTCGGCCTGCTGCAGGCGGTCGCCATCTGGGCGTGGCACATGCCGGTCCTGTACGACGCCGCGATGCACCACGACGCACTTCACATCCTCGAGCACCTCTCGTTCGTGATCGCGGCCGCACTCTTCTGGGCGGTCGTGCTGGACGCATCGATCGATCCCTTGAAGCGCGTGGGTCTGACCTTCGGGACGATGCTTCAGAGCAGCGCACTGGGAGCGCTCCTCGCATTCGCGCCCAGTCCGCTCTATCAGTGGCACATCGAGCACACGCCGGTCGCATACGACGTGCTCGCCCAACAGCAAGCGGCGGGGGCAATCATGTGGATCCCCGCCGGGGTCGCCTACCTCGTCGTCATGTTGGCGTTGCTGTGGCGCGTCCTCACGTCCTACGGCGCGGTCGAGCAACCATGAGGAGGCTCGTCGCCTTGACCGCGATGGCGACCGTTGTCGTTCTCGCCGCGTGCAGCTACGTCGATCGTCCGACCCACGTGTACAGGCCTTCGGGGATCGCCGCTCAGGCGTCGCCTGCGAGCGGTGAACAGCTCTTCCTACGCGATTGCGCCTGGTGCCACGGAGCGGACGGACGCGGCCACGAGGACGATCCGAGCATCGTTACCGAGGCCGGTGGGCCCGCCGACGTCGACTTCGTACTGTCGACCGGTCGCATGCCACTCAGGGGTGAGGATCAGCGCATGGTTCGCGGGACTCCTGCCTACACGCGTAAGGAGATCGACGCGATCGTCGATTACGTGCGCACTTTGCAGCCCGAGGGACCCGAGATACCGATCGTCGATCTCACGATCGCAGATCGGGGCCGCGGCGAAGAGCTGTACCAGGAGAACTGCGCGGCATGCCACGC
>DASSMG010000073.1:0-10038 GCA_035688995.1 Actinomycetota bacterium | reverse complement strand
CTCGGTCTTGACCTGAGCCGGTCGCGACAGCGCAACGGTCAGGAACGTCGATGCGCCGACGAGCACTCGCTTCGGAGCGTCGACGATCCCGACCCGCAGCGGGAGCCCGAAACCTTGCGGAGGATGGATCGCCACCGCGCCCGGCCCCGCGCTCGTGAAGCTCCAGGTTCCCAGGGCGCGACGGACGAGGACGTTGCCGCGGCCGTCGACGACCTCGAAGGCTCCGGAGGCGGTGACGGAGGAGTTCTGCTGCGACAGCCCGACTTCGATCGACCGTGGCTCGTCGATCGTCCCCACGGTCGTGCCCGAGTAGTAGTGGGTGAGGATGTCGGTGTAGGTCGCGCCCTGTTGAGCCATCCCGTAGGCCCCCCATTGGGACATGCCCACTCCATGTCCCCATCCGCGTCCCACAACCCGAACCCTCTTGCCGCGCGTCGAGATCGCCACGCGACTCGAAGGGAACGTCTCGGGTAACCGTCCGGTCGACGTGGGAGCGCGCGACGGGTAGACGCCCGGGAACATCGCAGGTGCGAGATCGCGCACGACGTCGCGCAGGTCCTCGGCGGATCGCGTGATCGTGCCTCGCTCGAAGCGGAAGGCGATCTGCGGATAGGGAACGCTCGGAGACGACGGGAACGAGTGCACGGAAACCAGGTGCGCCGGGCGGTGCCACCATCCCGCGCGCCGCAGGATCGCCTCGAGATCCTTGATCCGGAACGTGACGTACCACCGATACAACGGCGACGCGGTTTCGGTCGTACTGGAAACGGATTGGAGGTACGGGTAGGCCCCCTCGGTCGGGAAGGCCACCTCGTTGTCGAGCGTGTAGCCGCCGGAGGTCGAGTGGTAGCGCGCCAGGATCGGGGCGCCGTTGTAGAGGACCGCCTGATGGGACGTCGACGAGACCGCGTCGCGCCACCGCGCCCCACTCGAGGTCGAAACGACGTCCGCACCAGAAAACACCTGACACGCGGTCGTTGCGCAGATGTCGTACCCGTACACCGCGCCTTCTCCGGTGCGCCCCTGCGCGAGTCCGAACAGCGCGTACGTCCGGGCCGCTATCGCCTGAGCCCGCAACGCCTCCATCGGCCAGTCGGTCGGAACCTCGTTGAGGCCAAGGAGGTAATCCTCGAGTGACAGCCGATCCGACACGGTCAGTCCGCTACTCAGGCTGCCGATCTCGACCGTGCCGAAATATCGATGATCCCCGACGAGGGTCGGTTGGCCACGCGCGATCAAACGCACCGGGGCGACCGCGGCGCCGAGCTTGTGATCACCCGCCCGCGCGGGGACCGGCGCGAACGCGACGATCCACGAAAGGATCGTTGCGATGGCCGCGCTACGCCTAGCCGACCTCACTCGCCCGCTTGAAGCCCCAGGCGGCGGCCAACATCCCGACACCGACGAGCATGCAATAGCTCACGATGCCGGTAGCGAAGCCCTCGAGTTCCGTTGCCATCCCTGCAAGCACGGTTGCCAGAGTAAATACGCCGACGGCATACACGGTCAGCACGAACGCGATCCAGCGCAACCAACGGGCCGGGCGGCGTCCGGCAGCACGGGCCAGGGCGGCCCTGATCGGATGGAGAAGAAGGACGACGGCGCTTCCGACGAGGACGAAGAACATGCTCGCGAGCAGGCCGCCCAGCGAGGCCTTCGCAAGGTCCATGCAGCAACGCTCGAAGGGATCGAGCCCCCACCCGGTGCGGATCTGGATGAACGTGAACAACGACCAGAACGACCCGAACGAGCCCAACGCGAAGAGAGCGACGCCCGTCCACGAGACGATCCCGAACAGGATCCGGGTCCCTTTCGACCGGTCGGGTTGCTCGCCCACCTCAGCGCTCGACGGTGATCTCGGCGCCGAGCCCCCGGAGCTTGTCCTCGAACGACTCGTAGCCCCTGTCGACGTGTCCCTCGTCGAACAGCTCCGTCGTGCCCTCGGCGCACATCCCGCCGATCATCAGCGCAGCTCCGGCGCGGATGTCGGGGATCCGAACGGGGGCCGCCGACAACTTCTCGACGCCTCGGATGACTGCGTGATGCCCTTCCACCCGGATCTGAGATCCCATGCGGTTGAGCTCGTCGACGAACAAGAACCGTGCTTCGAAGACGTTCTCGGTCAGGATCGACGAGCCTCGAGCTTGCGCCAGCAGGACCATCATCGGGGGCTGGAGGTCGGTCGGGAAGCCGGGGAACGGAAGCGTCACGAGATCTATCGCCTCGGCCCGGTCGGTCATGCGCACCCTGATGGAGTCGTCGGTGACGCCGACCTCGGCCCCCGATTCCTGCAACTTCTGGAGGGGCAGGCGCAGGTGTTCGGGGCGGGCTCCGACGATCGTCACGTCCCCGCACGTGGCGGCGGCGGCGATCGCGAAGGTTCCGGCTTCGATCCTGTCGCCGATGATCTCGTGCGTCGTGGGCTGCAGCGTCACGCCGCCCTCGATCTCGATCGTCGGCGTTCCCGCGCCGGCGACCCGGGCACCGCATGCATTCAGGAACACCGCGAGGTCCTGGATCTCGGGTTCCCGCGCGGCGTTCTCGATGCGCGTGGTTCCCTCGGCGCCGACCGCCGCCATCATGATCGTCTCGGTTGCTCCCACCGAAGGAAACTCGAGAAGGATGTCCGCGGCCCGAAGGTGATCGGCGCGTCCTTCGACGTAACCGTGCTCCGTCGAAAACTTCGCGCCCATCTTCTCGAGCCCTTGGAGGTGAAGATCGATCGGACGCGATCCGATCGCGTCTCCGCCGGGCATCGCGACGCGAGCGCGCCCGAGACGAACCAGGAGGGGGCCGAGAACCTGGATGGACGCTCGCATCCGGGTCACGAGCTCGTACGGCGTCTCCTCCGACGGTTCGGACGTCGCGTCGATCCGAAGACGCTGCTCTTCGAACGAGACGGGGACCCCGAGCCTCTCGAGCACGTCGCGCATCAAGAACACGTCCTTGATCCGTGGAACGCGCTCCAGCGTTACCTCGCCGGGGATCATCAACGAAGCCGCCATCAGCTTGAGGGCGGAGTTCTTGGCGCCGCTGACGGTGACCTCACCGCGCAGTGAAGTGGGCCCCGTGACCCGATACACGATCACGGGTCCATGCTAGTTGCAGGTTCGGATGCAAAAAGAGGGGCGGCCCTGGGCCGCCCCTCTTTGCTACGCCGCCTTGATCTAGCGGGTTCTCTTAGCCGTGGATCGGGCGTTGCCGGCCGCTCGACGTGCGGTCTTGCGTGCGCCGCGTGCGGCCGTCCTGGCCCCCGCGCGAGCACCGCGGGTCGCCTTGCGCGTCGTCGATTTCGCCCGACGGGTGGTGCGCTTGGCGGTCGCCTTCGCGCGTCCCGTAGCTTTCCGAGCGGTCGACTTGCGGCCGGTCGACTTGCGGCCGGTCGTCTTCTTGCGCCCGCCCGTGGACTTACGGCCGGTTGCCTTGCGAGCGGTGCTCTTCCTGCCCGTGGTCTTCTTCCGACCACCGGTGGACTTGCGAGCCGTCGTTTTCTTACGACCGCCGGTCGACTTGCGAGCCGTGGACTTACGACCCGTCGCCTTGCGTGCGGTGCTCTTCCTGCCCGTGGTCTTCTTCCGACCGGTGCTCTTGCGAGCCGTCGACTTACGACCCGTTGCCTTGCGGCCGGTCGTCTTCTTCCGTCCACCCGTGGACTTGCGAGCCGTGGACTTACGGCCGGTGGACTTCCGACCGGTCGACTTGCGAGCTCCCGTGGACTTGCGCGCTCCGGTTGTCTTCTTCCGGCCGGTCGCTTTCTTCCTGCCGCCGGTGCGCTTCGCGGTCGACTTTCGTCCCGTCGACTTCCGCGCGCTCGATGTGCGGCGCGCGGGCTTCACGGTCTCTGCTCCTGCTTCTGCGGCCGACGCAACGACACGCCTCGCCGCGGCGACCGGGCCACTCGCTTGTTCGGACGGACTCACGACGTTCGCTGCAGTCTGCGTCGCGTTCGCCGCTATGTCGAGCGCTCGATCCACGATCGTGCCATCGTCTGCCATACGACCTCTCTTTCTGTCGATGCCGTTACTTTCGACGTCATTACCCAATTGCAAGTGTTTGGATTAGCACATGAAGTGGAGAGATACAAATGGTGAATGAACAGAAACTGCTCCGTATCTACCTCAACGATCATTCTGGTGGAGCATTCCTCGGTATCGAGTTGGCCAAACGTTGCCTCGATAGCAATCGCGGCACGGAACTCGGCGACTACCTGGAAGGATTCATCGATGAGGTGAGATCCGATCGCGACGCATTGATAGACGCGATCGAAGCGTGTGGATTCTCGCCGGACCGCCTGAAACAGATCGGGGGCGTCATCGCCGAGCGGGCCGGTCGATTGAAGCTCAACGGGCAGCTCACGGGTTATTCGCCGCTGAGCCGGTTACTCGAGTTGGAGGGGCTGATCCTGGGCGTGACCGGCAAGCTAATGCTCTGGCGCAGCCTGAAAGAGGTCGTTTCGGAACATCCCGGTGTGGGCGTCGTCGATCTCGATCGGATGATCGCGCGGGCTGAAGAACAGCTCGCGAACCTAGAAAAGCATCATCACACCGCCGCTCGCACGGCTTTGACGGAAAGCGGCTCTTAGAAACCCGTTTCGGGATCGATATCGAGTCGCGCTTCGATCATCCACAGAGCGCGTCTCACGCAATCCGGGCAAAGCGCCATCTTGCGGCCGTTACCGTCGGGCATCTCCTGCCACCCGAGGGGCGTCAACCCGTGGCGCCGCGTTTCGGACCGGCCGCACGACGAACAGTAGAGGCGGTTCCGAAGATCATCCGAATGCGACTGAGAACTCACGGCCCCCCACTTCTTCTACGGTGTGGAGTCAGCCTAGACGAGGACCGTGCTGCGCCGGCCATATCGACCAGCCGCCTCTGGGCGCGTGCCGTCTTGCCGCGGCGTCGGTTCTAAGTCAGTCGCGTCCGAGTTCCGGCCCCGCCAGCGACGCGGCCAGCCGAGCCGTGTTGATGTCGTCGCGGTCGTCCTCGGACCGTCGCCGGGCCTCTTCGATCCTTCGGCGTGCCTCGGCCGCGTCGATGTCTCCCGCCTCTTCGGCGTCGTCGGCCAGGACGATCACGTGGTAATCGTCGGCCGGCCCCGAAGCCTCGAGGAACCCACCGGGGACGATGAAGCTCTCGCGGGAGCCGCCGCTCACGACGGTGACGAGGCCGGGAACGAGCGCGGCGAGGAACGGGATGTGCCCGCGCATGATGCCGAAGTCGCCCTCGGGCGAGCGTCCGATCACTAGATCGGCCTCTCCCGACCAGACCTCTTGCTCCGGCGTAACGATGCTTACCTTCATTTATCCCCTTTTCGCGCGGCCCTGCGCGCTCCTAACGGTTGCTCAGTTACGAAAGTTCGGGGTTAGTCGTTCAGTTCCTTGGCTTTGGCTTGGGCTTCCTCGATGCCACCGACCATGTAGAAGGCCTGCTCGGGCAGGTCGTCGTACTCGCCGTCGGCGAGACCCTTGAAGCTCGTGATCGTCTCGTCGAGCGGCGTGTACTTGCCCGGGATGCCGGTGAACTGCTCGGCCACGAAGAACGGCTGGCTCAGGAAGCGCTGGATCTTGCGAGCACGCTGCACCGTGACGCGGTCCTCTTCCGAGAGCTCGTCGATACCGAGGATGGCGATGATGTCCTGGAGGTCCTTGTAGCGCTGCAGGATCTGCTGGACGCGCTGCGCCGTCTCGTAGTGCTCCTGACCGACGTAACGGGGGTCGAGGATCCGGCTCGTGGAGTCGAGCGGGTCGACCGCCGGGTAGATGCCTAGCTCTGAGATGGCACGGCTCAGCACCGTCGTCGCGTCGAGGTGAGCGAACGTCGTGTGGGGGGCCGGGTCGGTGATGTCGTCGGCCGGCACGTAGATCGCCTGCAGCGACGTGATCGAACGACCCTTCGTCGACGTGATTCGCTCCTGCAGCTCGCCCATCTCCTCCGACAGCGTCGGCTGGTAACCGACCGCCGAAGGCATACGGCCGAGCAGCGTGGACACCTCGGAGCCCGCCTGGACGAACCGGAAGATGTTGTCGATGAACAGCAGGACGTCCTGGTGCTCGCGGTCCCGGAAGTACTCCGCCATGGTGAGCGCGCTCAGAGCGACGCGGAGCCGCACGCCGGGGGGCTCGTCCATCTGTCCGTAGACGAGGGCGGTCTTCTCGAGAACGCCGGATTCCTTCATCTCGAGCCACAGGTCGGTGCCCTCACGGGTGCGCTCGCCGACTCCGGCGAACACCGAGACACCACCGTGCTCCTGGGCGACGCGCTGGATCATCTCGAGGATGACGACGGTCTTGCCGACGCCGGCACCACCGAACATCCCGATCTTTCCACCCTGGACGTAGGGGGCGAGGAGGTCGATGACCTTGATGCCGGTCTCGAACATCTCGGTCTTCGGCTCGAGCTCGTCGAACGGAGGGGCGGGACGGTGGATCGGCCAGCGCTCGACGCCCTCGGGGACCTCGGACTGGTCGACGGGCTCACCCAGGACGTTGTAGACGTGGCCGAGCGTCGCGGGGCCGACCGGAACGGTGATGGCCGAGCCGGTGTTCGTGACCTTGGCGCCGCGCACGAGGCCGTCCGTCTGCTTCATGCAGATCGCCTTGACCACGCTGCCGCCGATGTGCTGGCTGACCTCCGCGGTGATCGTGTCGGTCTTGCCGTCCACGGTGCGGTCCACCGTCAACGCGAAGCCCAGCTCGGGCATCGCGTCGGAGGGGAACTCGACCTCGATGACGGGCCCGGTGATCGTGAGCACGCGTCCCTGGGAGCGTGCGGCTTCGTCCCTCGTCAGTTGCTCTTCCGTTACTGCCACATCAACCTCCTGGGATGCGAACGTTCTCGCCGTTGGTCGTCGCGCGCACGATGGTCGTGCCGCTTTGCCTGTGCGGCATGGTCATGCCGCGATCGGTTTCGTCTCCACCTTGCGAGAGGGCCTCGGCCCCCCCGATGACTTCCATGATCTCGGTCGTGATCTCCGCCTGACGGGCCTGGTTGTAGACCCGGGTGAGGTTCTCGATCAGCTCGTCGGCGTTGTCCGTCGCGGCTTTCATCGCACGACGTCGTGCCGCCTGTTCCGACGCGGCAGCTTCGAGCATCCCCTGGAGCACGGCACCTTCGATGTAACGCGGCAACAGGTAGCCGAGGATCTCCTCCGGCTCGGGCTCGAACTCGTAGTTCGCGTGCGGACCGCCCTCGCCCTCGGTTTCCTCGAACTCCTCGCGGGGGGCCGGGATCAGCTTCCGCACGACCGGACGCTGCGTGAGCATCGACTCGAAGCGCGTGTAGACGATGCGGACCTCGTCCACCTCGCCGTTCGTGAACGCTTCGACCGCCCCGTTAGCGACCTCGCGAGCGTTTTCGATGCTCGGCTGTTCCGAGAATCCCTGCCATTCGCCGGCGAGGTCGTAACCCCGGAAGCGGAAGTAGCCGATCGCCTTCTTGCCCGATGCGAACAGCCGCGTGTCCCGGTGCTCGCGCATGTCGCGCTCCGCGGTACGCAGAAGGTTCGAGTTGTAGGCACCGGCCAGACCACGATCCGCCGAGATCACGATGAGCCCGACGGTTCCGACCTCGTCGCGCTGTTTCAGGAGCGGGTGATCGACGTTGCCGGCGTTGCGGCCGACCGAAGCCATCAGCTCCCGCATCATCTCGGCATAGGGACGGGCAGCTTCGACCCGTCGTTGCGCCTTGATGATGCGCGACGACGCGATCAGCTCCATGGCGCGGGTGATCTTCTTGGTCGATTGGACCGAGACGATCCTGCGCTTTACTGCCCGAAGCTGGCCTGCCATCTAACGCACCTCCTGGCGGCGCTGGTCGCCATCCGCCGAGCGAGAAGCGCGGCAGGCAAGGCGGCAGGGAGCGTGCGCACCTGAAAGGTGCGTGCGCGACTGAGAACGCAGCATGGCGCTGCTTCGCAGCCGGCGGGGGCGGCTGTGTGCCGCCTGGGGGTGCGTCAAGCCTCCGCGTCTCCCTCTTCGGCGGCCGGGGCCTCGCTGACCTCGGGTACACCTTCCTGCGCGGCCACCGTGTCGACGGTGTCGACCTGATCGGTGTAGGTCGATCGGAACTCTTCGACCGCTTGTTTCAGCTGGTCGATCGTGGCGTCCTCGAGCTTTCCGGTCGACTTGATCGTGTCGAGGATGCCCGAGTAGCGGGAACGGACGTGCTCGAGGAAGCGCGATTCGAAATCGCGGCACTTCTCGACCGGGATGTCGTCCATGTGACCGTTCGTGACCGCCCAGATCGAGACGACCTGGTCTTCCATCGAGAACGGCGCGTACTGCGGTTGCTTAAGGATCTCGACGATGCGCGCACCGCGGTCGAGCTGCGCCTGCGACGCCTTGTCGAGATCGCTTCCAAATTCAGCAAATGCCTCCAATTCACGGAACTGGGCGAGGTCGAGGCGCAGACGGCCGGCGACCGACTTCATCGCCTTCGTCTGTGCGTTACCACCGACCCGGCTCACGGAGATGCCGACGTTGATCGCCGGCCGCACGCCCGAGAAGAAGAGATCCGACTCGAGGAAGATCTGCCCGTCGGTGATCGAGATGACGTTCGTCGGGATGTAGGCGGAGACGTCTCCACCCTTGGTCTCGATGATCGGAAGCGCCGTCAGCGACCCGGCCCCCCGTTCGTCGGACAGCTTCGCGGCACGCTCGAGCAACCGGCTGTGCAGGTAGAAGACGTCGCCCGGGTACGCCTCGCGGCCCGGCGGGCGGCGCAGCAGCAGGGACAGCTGGCGGTACGCGATGGCCTGCTTGGAGAGGTCGTCGTAGACGACGAGTGCGTGCTGAGCGTTCTCCATCCAGTGCTGACCGATCGCAGAGCCCGCGTAGGGAGCGAGGTACTGGAACGGTGCGGGGTCCGAAGCAGGAGCGTTGACGATGACGGTGTATTCGAGGGCGCCGTTGGCCTCGAGGGCCGCCACGACCTCGGCAACGGTGGAGGCTTTCTGGCCGACCGCGACGTAGATGCACTTGACGGCCTGGTCGGTCCCCCACAACTCGCGCTGGTTGATGATGGCGTCGACCGCGATCGCGGTCTTTCCCGTCTGGCGGTCGCCGATGATCAGCTGGCGCTGCCCGCGCCCGATCGGCGTCATGGCGTCGATCGCCTTAATGCCGGTCTGGAGTGGCTCGTGGACCGGCTTGCGTGCGGTCACACCGGGGGCCTGGACCTCGAGCGGACGGCGCGTCTCGGCCTTGATGGGGCCCTTGCCGTCGAGCGGCTCGCCCAAGGCGTTGATGACGCGGCCGAGCACCGCATCGCCGACGCCGATCGAGAGGATGCGTCCGGTCTGCTTGACCGCGTCGCCCTCTTCGATGTGGTTGTCCTCGCCGAGGATGATGGCGCCGATCTGGTCTTCCTCGAGGTTCATCGCGAGGCCGATGGTCCCGCCGGGGAACTCGAGCATCTCGTTCGCCATGACGTTCGGGAGCCCGTTGATGCGCGCGATACCGTCCCCGACCTCGTCGACGTAGCCGACCTCTTCTTTCTCGAGCGACGGCTTGTAGTCATCGACGTACCGGCGGAGAACCGACGAGATCTCGTTCGGGTCGATACCCAGCTCTCTCGTGGCCACTGCTATCTCACCTGCTCTTTCAACTGTTCGAGACGGCGCTTGATCGTGCCGTCGATGACCGTGTCTCCAACTTTCGCAACGACGCCGCCGATCACCGTCGGGTCGACGAGGACGCGCACGTCCACCTTCTTCCCGGTGGCTTTCGACAACGCGGCCGCAAGACGCGACGTCTGGTCGTCGTCGAGCGGGATCGCCGAGCGGACCTCGGCGACGACCGAGTTCCGTGCCTCCGAAGCGAGCTGAGTGAGCTGCTCGAGGATCTGCGGCAACTGGCGACCGCGGCCGGACTCGACGACGAAGGTCAGCAGCGACAGCGTGTGCGGCGACACGCGGTCGGCGAGGAGCTCGTCGAGGATCTTGGCGCGCTGCACCTTGTCGATGCTCTGGTCGGACAGCGCTTGCTTGAGCTCGTGGTTGCTCTCGAGGATCTTGCCGAAGCGGAACAGCTCGTCCTCGACG
>DASSMG010000072.1:0-7018 GCA_035688995.1 Actinomycetota bacterium | reverse complement strand
GGGAAACTCGAAGGTCGGGGAACCAAAGTCTCCATCTTCGAGATCGATCTCACCGACGAAAGTGCGCCCGAGCAGATCGTTGCTCGTTGCATCGAGGAGTTCGGATCGATCGACATCCTCGTCAACAACGCCGGCATCTACCCACAGGTACCGATGCTCGAGACCACTCCGGAGATCTTCGACCGCGTCTACGCCTTGAACCTGAAGGCGCTTGCGTTCGTGTCGCAAGCGGTGGCGAAGAAGATGGTCGAGCTTGGTAAGGGCGGTGCGATCGTCAACATCGGATCGATCGACAGCTTCCACCCGTCGATGGTGGGTCTCGCCGCTTACGACTCCTCGAAGGGCGGCGTCCTCATGTTCACGAGGAACTTCGCGCTCGAGGTCGCGCCTCTCGGCATCAGGGTCAACATGATCGCTCCGGGTGGCATCGCAACACCGGGTGTCGCGAGCATGAGCAGCGGCACGTTCAGCGAGGAAGAGATGAAGGCGATGATCGCTCAGTTCACCGAGCTCATCCCGCTCAAGCGTTTCGGCGAGCCGAAGGAGATCGGCGCCGCCGCAGTGTTCCTCGCGTCGGACGCGGCGAGCTACATCACCGGTGCGTCCCTGGTGGTCGACGGCGGACGGCTGCTGGGCTGATCTGGGGCCGTGCGACGAGAACGGGCCCCCTCGGGGGCCCGTTCTCTCGTTCTCTAACCCTCGGTAACCAACTCCGGCGCGCTACCGGGCTCGACCTGCGCGAACTCTGTCAGCAGCTCGTCTCCAACACCCTCGATCCCGATGTGCGCGGTCTTGCGCAGCGGCTTCTCGGGGAGTAGCCACGTCACCACGAACGCCAGCAACGCGAGTGGTACCGCGGCGAGGAAGACGACGTGGATCGACCTTGCGAGCGCCTCGATGACCGCGCTGCTGACCGCGGGAGGAAGCGCTCTGATCGCAGCCGGGCTCCCGGTGATCTGACCGATATCGAGGTTCCGCGCCCCTTGCGGAAGAAGGTGACCGAGGTTGTAGGTCAGCCGGTTCGTGAGGATCGCGCCGAAGACCGCCACTCCGAAGGAACCGCCCATCGAGCGCGTGAAGGTCTCCGTCGCGGTGGCGGTACCAAGGTCGCGGTGAGGCACCGAGTTCTGGACGGCCAGGACCATGACCTGGATGATCATCCCGATCCCCAGACCCAACACGACCATGTAGGCCGACGACTGCCACCGTGACGTCCCCTCATGCATCGTGGACAACAGGAACAGGCCGACCGCGATGATCGCGGTCCCGGTGACGGGAAAGACCTTGTAGCGACCTGTTCGGGTGATGAGCCGTCCGGACGTGATCGACGACGTCATCAGACCCAACATCAGCGGCAGGATGAGCAGCCCCGAGTTCTGCGCGCTCGCGCCGCCGACGGTCTGCAACCACAGCGGCAGATAGATGATGCCGCCGAACATGGCGAAGCCCACGAGGAATTCCAACCCGCTCGCCACGGAGAAGACCCGGTCCTTCCACAGCCGCAGCGGGATGATCGGCTCCGCCGCGCGGCCCTCATGCCAGATAAACGTGGCGATCAGGACGACGCCCGCGACGGCGAGACCGATGATCTGCGTCGAACCCCAGGGGTATAGCGAACCTCCCCACACCGTCACGAGCAGCAGGCAGGTCGCGCCCGCGCCCACGAGGGCCGCCCCGACGTAGTCGATCGCGTGCTGGATGCGCCGGAACGGCATCTTCAAGACGGCACCCGTGATGAGCAGCGCCGCGGCACCCACCGGGACGTTGATGTAGAAGACCCATCGCCACGAGAGATGGTCGACGAAGAAGCCGCCGAGCAGGGGACCGACCACGCTCGCGAAGGCGAACACGGCGCCGAGGTATCCCTGGTACTTGCCTCGGTCGCGCGGGGCGACGAGGTCACCGATGATCGCCTGCGCCATCGAGATCAGTCCTCCACCACCGACGCCTTGCAGCGCGCGGAAAAGGATCAGCTGCGCCATGTTCTGGGCGACGCCGGAGAGGATCGAACCGACGACGAAGATCACGATCGCCGACTGGAAGATGAGCTTGCGACCGAGAAGGTCGCTGACCTTTCCGTACAGCGGCACCGAAACGGTAGACGTGAGCAAGTAGGCCGTCACGACCCAAGACAGGTGGTTGAGACCGCCCAGTTCTCCAACGATCGTCGGAAGTGCGGTCGCTACGATCGTCTGATCGAGTGCAGCGACGAGCATCCCGGCCATGAGACCGAGAAACACGACCTGGATCTGACGGTGACTCAAGTTCCTCGGTGGTGTTGGTGACGTTTCGTTCACGAAGACCTCTCTATGCGGGTGCTGGTCCGTTGGTCGGTTTCTTGCTCCGCCTGGACCGCGACGACTTTCGAGAAGAGCCGAACGAGCTCCTCACGTTCGTCCGGCTCGAGGGCATTGAGGATGTCGATCAGGTAGTCGCGCCGCCGCCGGGCCACGGCCGCAACGATCGAGCGCCCACCCTTCGTGAGCTCGACCTCGACGACGCGCCGGTCGGCGGCAAGTGGTCGACGAGCCGTCAAGCCGAGCGCCGTCAACCGGTCCACGAGCCTGCTCACGCTGCTCTCGGCGAGACCGAGCCGCTCGGCCAGCTCGCCTACCCGCAGGGGCCCATCGGCGAGCGAGTCCACCGCCTGCAACTGGATCGGCGACATCTCGGCGGCGACGCCCTTCTGGAGGCGGGACCGGGCGCGGCGGCTGAGAAAGAAGCGTCCGATCTCGACCCAGTAGGTCTCGAGCTGCGCGGCGAGGAGGCGTACGTCCTGGTCTGGGGCCATATCTGCAAGCTACAACATATGTATATTGCAACTATTCCCTGAATCGGGAACTTTCAGGCGTGGATCGCGTCGGTGGTGATCCGCCGCGCGTGGATGGTGCAGATGACGCGCGTCTCCCGGTCCCGCTGGGCCGCCGGATAGACGTGTCCGTAAAAGGCGGGGCGGTTGGTGTATTTCCGGGTGAGCTCGTCGACATGTTCGATCGCTCCGTCGGTTGTCAGTTCCGCATCGCCGCGTATCTGTATGTAGCGGGACGTGTTCTCGGGATCCACCACGAGCAGGCCGACCTTCGGGTTGGCGCGGAGGTTGTGCCCTTTCTGACGCTCGAGCGTCGTGTTGACGCGCGCACCCGTCGTCGACCTCGACCCAAACGAGGCTCGACTGGGGGTGCCCGTGCGGCCCGATCGTCGTAAGAACGCCGCAGATGGGTCGCGTCAGGAGGTCGAGATGCGACGAGGGCACTCGGGTCCCTGCTTGCGTAGCGACATTCATGCCGACGCACCTCCCGACGATGCGTCGACCGCGACCACGCGCAGGGGCTCGATCGAGCACAACACCGGGATCTCGGTGGTTGCGTACGACGCCGGGATCATGTCGCCGAAGTAATGCACCTGCCGGCCTGCGTATTTCGAGGCAAGTGCGTCGAGGTGCTCTTTCGCGCCGGACTCGGTCATCCCGACGACGATGCCTCGGATCTCGAGATAGCGGAGGGGCCGCCTCGGGTCGTAACACAGGAGCGTGACGCGGGGATCGCGACGCATGTTCCGTTCCTTCGCGAATCCCCGCATCGTGTTGACGCGCACGTTGGTGCCGTCGAAGTCGCACCACACAACCGTGGTCTGCGGGTACCCGCCGGCCGTGAGTGTTGTGAGGACGGCGACTGGCGGGCAATCGACCAGATCGCGGTGGGAGATCGGGATCTGGTTGGGGGCGTCCGTAGGGATGAGCCCGATGGTTTTCACGAACACCTTCTGTGCAGGCGGACGAAGGTCGAGCGTGGGTTGCTGCGCCCCTTGAGCGTCGTCTAATGGACCCCGACCTGCTAGAGCCGACCGGCCCGCCCCTTTCGGTACGCACGGTCGGCGCACGCGATCACTTTTGTCGCCGGGATCGGTCCATAAGAGGGACAACAGTGGAAGGAAAGGGGCACAAGTGGACGACGAAGACGCGTGGCAGCCCGGGATCGCCGCCGTCACTCTGTTTACCGAAGACCTAGAGACCTCGAAAGCCTTCTACGAGGACCGTCTCGGGATCGAGATCGCCTTCGAGGACTCCGAATCGGTGGTCTTCCGATTCGCTCACACGCTCGTGAACGTCCTCGACGCAAGCGCCGCGACCGAACTCATCGCGCCGGCATCGGTCGGAGGCCCAGATGCAGGACCTCGCTTCCAATTCACACTTACAGTCGACGACGTGGACGCGGTGTGCGCTCGGCTGAGCGCCCGGGGTGTCGAATTAATAAACGGCCCCATGGATCGTTCTTGGGGAGTCAGGACGGCCTGTTTCGCAGACCCGGCGGGCCATCTCTGGGAGCTGGCGAGTCCGATCGGGGACGGCTAAGCACGGTCGACTCGGACCCCGCGTTCTAGATTCGGTCCGGTCGGGTGGAAGGGGGACCATCATGAACAAGGGCGGCTTCTCGTGGAAGCGATTCGTCGGCATCAGCGGCGCCAAGGCCAGGATGTCGCGCAAGATCGGGATCCCGCTGACGCGCTCGGGCCGCAATCAGAAGATCGGCAGGATGGTGACCGGAGGCGGCTGCCTGCTTCCGCTGACGTTCGGTGGTCTCGCGATCTGGGCCATACGTTCGCGCTGGCCCAGATCGCAATCCCCATGAGGGCGCTGACTCGAGTCCGCTTACCGCCTGTTCAACAGGACTTCTTCTTTTCGACACCGTGGCAGAAGTCGTCTCCGGGCCCCGCGTTTCCGACGTCGTGACCCTTGCCCCCGTCGAGGGAGTCGTCACCCGCGTGGGCTGATAGCCGGTCCCGTCCACCATTTCCGTAGAGGGTGTCGTCGGCACCGCCACTCGTTACTCGATCCGAGCCGGCCCCACCCGTCGCATAGTTCTGGCCGCTGCCGGCATTCAGTACGTCGTCTCCGCCGTTGCCGATCAGGGTGTCGTCACCTTCACCGGCTGTGATGATGTCGGAGCCTCTTCCGCCGCGGGCGTAGTTGTCCTGGCCACCGCCGACATTCATCGTGTCGTTCCCACTCTTGCCCCACAACGTGTCGGACGCGGCACCGGAGGTCATCGTGTCGTCACCGGCCCCGCCATCCATGTATTCGTCCCCGAACAACACGTTGGACGGGGTACCTCCATCCATGTCGTCGTTGCCGCCACCTCCGAGGAGGGTGTCGTCCCCACCTCCCGAGTCGAGAGTGTCGTTCCCGCCGGCGCCTTTCAGATAGTCGTCGCCGCCCTCGGTCGTCACCGAGTCGGCACCGCCGCCACCGTTGACGAACTCGTCGTCGGCCCCGCTGCCGCCCTCGATCACGTCGGCACCACCCTGGCCGCGCGCGACATCCGTGCCGGCCCCGCCGAGGATGTGATCGGCGCCGGGTCCACCTTCCAGACCGCCCTTTACGGCGTTGGGGTCGACCGGCTGCCCGTTGATCGAGATGAGTGTCGAGTCGGCGTCGTCACCGTCGCCGCCGTCGATGTAGTCGTTGCCGCTCCCGCCCTTGAGGAGATCGACCCCCGCGTCGCCGCAGATGATGTCGTCTCCTCCGAGGCCATCGATCTTGTCGTTGCCTCCGAGCCCGGCGATGATGTCCGGCCCCTCCGTCCCGCTGAGAGTGTCGTCGCTGTCGGTGCCCACCACCGTCGGGGTGGCGCCCGAGCAGCTATCGGCCTGGGCGTGAGCGGGAACCGCGCTGGTGCCCACTACCAAGCAACTGAGTGCGACAAGCGTCCAGATCTTCACGACCGAGTCCTCCTCGTGGTTGTCCTTCCCATCCAGAGTTACGTCGGGGGCCCCTGGCGGTAACTCGGTTCGCTCTCTCGCTCGGTCTTGTGCATTTGCACCGAAGGGGGCGGAGGAATGAGGAGTAGCGGTGACTACGGCGAATCGGCGGTTGAAAACGAATCTAGACGCAGCGCGCCTGGTAGCAGATGAACAGACACGAGGGGGATATCTGTGATGTCGGGACTAGTGAGAGCCGTAGCCACCACCACCGCACTCGCGGGTGTGGTGCTTGGATCTTTGACGACGGCGTCGGCAGCTCCACCTCCGTACAGCTCCACCGCGTCGGCTCCGTACACCAGCCTGACGACGAGGAATGCGTCCGCCGACCCCGCAACCGGGACGGTGGAGATGAACCTCTCCACAGGCTCGCTTTCAACGACCGGGCCCTCCTCTGACACACGAGAGTCGGCAAGCGCGACCTTCGCAAACGTCTTCAAGGTCCCTGCGGGGATCGAATCACGCTCGCTCGAAGTCACGTTCGATGTCACGGTGACTCTGAATCACATCGCAACCGAGGGCGTCGAGAATCTTGCTTCGACCGATTCCACGAATTCCGAGCACCTCGAGGCCCAACCCATCCTCGAGGGCGTTCTGCAGGATGGGACCAGCGATGATCGATACAGCGTGTGCGGGATCACCGACCTGCTCCCGGAAGGTTTTCCCGCGGCTCTCGTACAGCCGGGTACCACCACGTTCAAGATCGCTTGCCCAAGCGACAGCTTCAACAATCGCGGCGGTGGTCCTCTCGCGAACCTTCGGGTCGAACTCGATGTCTGGGGCAGCGTGAAAGGTGCTGGGGCTGCGGCGACGCAGCTCGACGCAACGATCCAGGTACAAGACATAGAGGTGCGGCAAACGAACTAGCTTGACGGCCACGCCAACGGTGCGCGCCCGGAGGGATTCGAACCCCCGACCCTCAGATTAGAAGTTTGGCAGCAGGCGGTTTTGTGACCTGCGGTTTCGCCTCAAAGTGACCGCTGAACTGGGATTTCGCTGATGGCTGTTTCCCAATGTTTCTCGCTATTTCTCGGCGTCTTGTGGCCTTTTTGTGGCCTCTTTTCTCGATCCTCGACCCTCGGATTCCCGCCCTGAGGGCCAGCTTACTGAAGGCGGAACCGTGGCTGAATCCCATATGGAAGGCGATGCGTGAAGGCGCGCATGGCTGCGTCGATGAAGAAGGTTGACGGTGTGAATCGTGGGTACGGGACCTAGCTGCCCTTGTAGGTAGTCCTCACGAGTGTCACACCGCAGACGATCG
>DASSMG010000071.1:0-4444 GCA_035688995.1 Actinomycetota bacterium | reverse complement strand
ACCTGCCGGACGAGCTCCAGCTTGGTCGCGAAGAGCCCCACGTAGGGACCGCCGTAGGACATCGGGTTACCGAGAGCGTGACCTTCGCCCACGGCGATGTCCGCCCCGAAAGAGCCGGGCGACCGCAGCACCCCCATCGCGGTCGGGTCGGCGATGCACGCCGCGAGAGCTCCGCCGTCGTGGGCCCGGGTCACGGCCGCCCCCACGTCTTCGAGGCGTCCGAAGAAGTTCGGGTACTGCACGACCACGCACGCGGCGTCGGCGGCCTCGACGGAGTCCCAGTGGGTGACGCCGTCCTCGCCGGCCGGGATCACCTCGA
Organism: Actinomycetota bacterium; assembly: GCA_035688995.1. GTDB lineage: Bacteria > Actinomycetota > CADDZG01 > CADDZG01 > WHSQ01 > DASSMG01. The sequence goes on along the minus strand of DASSMG010000071.1, from coordinate 4,125 downwards.
CCTCCAACCCTAAACCCGAAGTGTAGGTCTGGAGTACCTCACGGTAGTGGGGATGGACGGATTCGGCGACGATCGCCTTGTGCCGCCCCGTGACCCGCACGGCGAGGTTCACCGCCTCGACCACCGCGCTTGCCCCGTCGTAGAGCGACGCGTTGGCTACCTCCATGTCGTAGATCTCGCAGACCGCGCTCTGGAACTCGAAGACCGCTTGGAGAACCCCCTGGGACAGCTCCGGCTGATAGGGGGTGTAGGAGGTGGCGAACTCCGCTCGCGACGCGAGCGATGCGACCGCCGCCGGCACGTGATGGTCGTAGGCCCCTCCCCCGGCGAAACAGACGAGCCCGGCGCCGGAGTTGCGGCCGGCCAGAGCGCGCATGTGCGCGGCCAGCTCGACCTCGCTGAGGTCCTCCGGGACGTCGAGAGCCCGGTCCAGCTTGACGTCGTCCGGGATGGGTTCGAAGAGCTCGGCCAGCGAGCCCATGCCGATCGTTGCGAGCATCTCGGAGACGTCTTGGGGGGTGTGCGGGACGAAGTCCACTAGCAGCCTCCGTCGATGAATCGACAAATCAACTTGTCGGCCTCTTCTTTCCTCGGTCCACGAACGGGGGCCTCACGATATCTCCGGCGATGCGACGTCCCCGCGCCTCGATCGTGACGGCATCGCCTTCACTCGGAGCGGTGGCGCGCGGGCCGAGGGCGAGCGCGATCCCGGTCTGCAGCGTCGGCGAGAAGTTACCGCTCGTCACCACGCCGAGGTCTTGCTCGCCGAACACCTCGTAGCCCTGGCGCGGAACCCCACGATCGCGGCAGCGGATGCCGAACAGCTTGCGGGCCGGTCCCTCCTCTTTGACCTTGGCCAGCGCGTCGCGCCCTCGGAAGGGGGCATCCCACTTGATCGCCCATCCCAGGCCCGCCTCGAGCGGATCGATCTCGGTGGTGATCTCGTGGCCGTAGAGCGCGTAGCCCATCTCGAGTCGCAACGTGTCGCGGGCTCCGAGGCCGACGGGGACCGCGCCGGCATCGAGCAACTTCGCGAACGCATCGGGAGCGGCGGCGCTCGGCACGTAGACCTCGACGCCGGGCTCGCCGGTGTAGCCGGTCCGGGCGATCAAACCCATGTCGTCCCCGAAGTCCACGATCGCGAAGCCGTGCAGCGGGAGCCCCTCGGCCTCCGCCTCGGGCCACAGCGCCGCGACGACATCGAACGCCTTCGGTCCCTGTACCGCGAGGATCGCCCAGCGATCCCACGCGTCCTCCACCGTCACGTCGTCACCGGAACCGATCGAGGCCGCGACCGCGTCGACGTTCGCGGCGTTCGGGACCACGAGCCACTCGTCGGAGAGGCGGTACACGAAGATGTCGTCGACGCAGCCGCCGTCGTCGTTCAGCACCAGCGCGTAGGTCGCCCGGCCCGGGGCCAGGGCCGCGATATCCGCGGTCACCGCCAGCTGCAGCGCCTCCTCGGCCCCCCACCCCGACACCCGGAGCTTGCCGAGGTGGCTCACGTCGAAGACGCCGACGGAGGTCCGCACCGCGTTGTGCTCGGCGATCACGCCGGTGTACTGGAGCGGCATGTCCCAGCCGGAGAACTCGGTGAGCTTGGCTCCCAGACGCCGGTGTTCGGCGAGGAGCGGCGTGGCTTTGTCCATCTAGTCGCCGGAGCTCAGCAGGGCAGTGACGTCGCTCGCCCCCGGCCCCCACTGGGCGCCCTGGGACGGCTCTTCGAGGCCGTACTTGATGAGGAGATTGAGGTAGTCACGCTGGTAGAGGATCCTGCACTTCACGTCCGGATAGAGCTGCATCAGGCGCCGCGCCTTGCGGTTCTTCTTGGTCACGAGCTTCTGGTTGAGCGTCGTTATCTCGATGTAGAGATCGAACTCGGGCAGGTAGAAGTCGGGCGAGAACCGCTGTGTGGGGGCACCGTTTCGGTCCCACTCGATGTCGAATGTGGTGGGCTCGTAGCGCCACTCGATCCGGTAGAAGTCCAGGAGCTTCGCGAACTGCCGCTCGCTGTTATGAGCGAAGGCGATGCGCTCGTGGGGAAGCAGGATGGCCTCCCTGATCGCTATCCCTCCTTGACTCGCTCCTGTTGCCCCGAACCGTACTCCACGGTCTCGGATTGAGGGCGGAGTTCGCGCAGGGTTCCGTTGAGTTGATCGCGCATCTTCTCGACGGCCACCACTGCCCCGAGGACACCCTGGCCCGACCGGAGAAGGTCGAGGACCTCGGCTTCCGAGGTGAGGGCGTAGACCTTCGTCCCGTCGGTAGCGATCGTGAGGCGGGACCAATCGTCGTCGAGGTTGTCGCGGACGAAATCGATCGCCTGGCGGACCTTCTGGAGGCTGGCCCCGGCGTCGGTGAGCGACTTGATGACCTTGAGCTGCAGGAGGTCGTTGAACGAGTAGAGACGCTGGCTCCCCGACCCCGTCGCCGCCTGGACCGTCGGCTCGACCAGCCCGGTCCTCGTCCAGTAATCGAGCTGGCGGTAAGTGATGTCGACGATCTTGCAGGCCTGGGGGCCCCGGTACCCAACCTCGGCCATCGCGTCCCTCCTGGAAGTGAGTCACAGCCTCGTAGTTACGAGGGTGGAAAGCTTAGACACGGCGCGCGCGACTGTCAACGACAAAGGGTCAACTGAAAGTCGAGACGAGCTACTGGCCGGCGGCGAAGTCTTCGGGGCTGACCTGGTCGAGGAACTCCCGGAACTTCTCGACCTCGGTCTCCTCGTCGTCCTTGAGCTCGATCCCGGCCTGCTCGAGAACCTCCTCGGCCGCGTAGATCGGGGTGCTCAGACGAACCGCGAGGGCGATGGCATCGCTCGGCCGCGACGACACCTCGGTGGCGGATCCGTTCTGGATCAACCGGATCGACGCGAAGAAGGTCTGCTCGACGAGATCCGAGATCACGATCCGGTCGACCGAGACGTTGAGCTCCCGCAGGAGGTCGCGGATCAGGTCGTGGGTCATGGGCCGCGGCGTCTCTATCCCCTGGAGGGCGAACGCGATCGCCGTCGCTTCCACCGCACCGATCCAGATCGGGAGATAGCGCTCCCCTTCATTCTCTTTGAGGAGAACGATCGGCTGGTTGGACGGCAGCTCGACCCTGACCCCCACTAGGGAGAGCTCGATCATGGGCGCGACGCTAACACCCGGGGCCGTCAAATAGAGCGGGCACGAGCGCATCCGGATCGCTCGCCAGGCGAGCGATGTCGCGGACGGCGAGCAGATCGGGGAGGTTCCGGTAGCGCCCTTGGAAATCGAGCCCGTAGCCGACCACGAAGACGTCCCCGATCTCGAAGCCCTTGATCTCGACGGGGACCGGGACGATGCGGCGCGCCGCCTTGTCGAGAAGGGTCACCGTGGTGAGCGACCGGGTCCCCCGGGCCTCGAGGGTGCGACGCAGGAAATTCAGCGTGAGGCCGGTGTCGACGATGTCCTCGACGATCACGACGTCACGTCCCCCCAGGTCGGTCTCGACGTCCTTGATGATCCGCACGACGCCCCCGCGGCTCCCCTGGTACGACGAGATCGCCATGAAGTCGACGGCGACGTCCGATCGCATGGCCCGGATGAGATCGGCGAGGAACAACGTCGACCCTTTCAGAACCGCGATCAGAACGGGCGGCTCACCCGATCCGTAGAGACCGTCCAACTCTGCGGCGATCTCGTGGATGCGCGCGGCCAAGGCGCGGGCGTCGACGAGCGTCTCTGCTATCGGGGTCGGATTCGTCATGGGCCGGGTCCGAGTATCGAGCCCGCGACCTCCACCATGCTCGCGAGCAGGTCCACGACCCATCCCGGCCCCGGGCCGGGGACCGAAGATGCCGCGATCGCATCGGTCGAGCCCACGACTCCGGAGGGCGTGCGCACTTCGACGGTCCCGACGGGATCCCCGGCCGCGATCGGAGGCTCCAGGCCGGGCGACAAGGTGAAGTCGACGTGGAGCGCGGCCGGGTCGGCAGGGCGAACCCCCACCACATCGGTCGCGGCCATCACGCTGCTCGCGCCGGTGTCGAAGAGCAGCGCGCCGACCTGTTCGTCGGCGCCGACCAGTGCCGTGGGCCGATCGAGGACCTCCTCGCGATGGAACCCGAAGTCGAGCAGCGCGGCGCAATCGACGAACGCG
>DASSMG010000070.1:0-3831 GCA_035688995.1 Actinomycetota bacterium | reverse complement strand
TGTTCACCAGGATCGAGCAATTGCCGTCCGTAACGGAGCCCGGGCTGAAGACGCGCGTGCATTCCGATTACCACCTGGGACAGGTGCTCATGACGGCACGGGGCTGGATGATCCTCGACTTCGAAGGCGAACCGGCGCGCACGATGGAAGAGCGACGGGCCCGGCAGTCGCCGCTCCGTGACGTGGCAGGGATGCTGCGCTCGTTCAACTACGCGGCGGTCAACGCTCTCTTCGACCGGGCCGAACCCGATTCGGAGGAATGGAAGCGACTCGCTCCGTGGGCCGAGGAATGGGAAGTGCTGGCACGCGAGCGTTTCCTACACGGCTACCGGAGCCGGGCGCACGAGGGCAACTTCCTGCCGACGAACCCCGACGACCTGTTCCTGATGCTCGACGTCTTCGAACTCGACAAGGCGATCTACGAAGTTGGGTACGAACGTGGACATCGACCCGATTGGCTGCGAATCCCCCTCCACGGGATCGCCAAGACGTTGGAGAGGAACCGCACATGACGACGAGAACCGAAGATGCCGAGCGACTCGCTCGGGGCGAGCTGAGAGATCCGCACAGCCTGCTCGGTAAGCACCCGGGCAGTGGAGGCACCACGATCGTCCGCGCGTTCCGACCGGAGGCACAAGCGGTCCGGGTCGTCGTCGACGGTGAGGTCGTGGCGAAACTCGAATCGGTCGATCCTGCGGGACTCTTCGAAGGATCGGTCGACGAACCCCTGGATCGCTACGAGCTCGAGGTGGACTACACCGACGGGAGCTCCTTCACCTTGCGCGACCCGTACTCGTTCCTGCCGACGATCGGCGATATCGACCTTCATCTCGTCGGCGAAGGCACGCACCAGCGCCTGTGGGAGAAGCTCGGCGCGCACCGGCTGACGATGGACGGGGTCGAGGGGGTGTCCTTCGCGGTGTGGGCACCGAACGCCCGAGGGGTCCGCGTCGTCGGCGATTTCAACTCGTGGGACGGTCGGCTGCATCCGATGCGCAGTCTCGGTTCGTCCGGGATCTGGGAACTGTTCGTCCCCGACGTCGAGGACGGGTCCGTCTACAAGTTCGAGATCGTGACCGCGCAGGGCGGCATCGTTCTCAAGACCGATCCCGTGGCGTTCGCCACCGAGGCACCGGGAGGGCCGTTCGGCGGTGCTTGCATCGTCCATACACCGAAGTACGAGTTCTCCGACGACGCGTGGGTCAAGCAACGCACCGCCGCCGAGGCATACCGCGAGCCGATGTCGATCTACGAGGTTCACCTCGGGTCGTGGCGCCGTTCCTCGGACGGTGAGGTGCTCGGGTACCGGGAGCTGGCCGGGCTGCTCGCCGATTACTGCAGCGAGATGGGATTCACCCACGTCGAGCTACTGCCGATCGCCGAGCATCCGTTCACCGGTTCGTGGGGCTACCAGGTCAGCAACTACTTCGCTCCGACCGCGCGCTACGGCTCGCCCGACGACTTCCGTTACTTCGTCGACACGCTCCACCGCGCCGGCGTCGGAGTGATCGTCGACTGGGTCCCGGCACACTTCCCGAAAGACGAATGGGCGCTGGCGCGCTTCGACGGAACCGCGCTGTACGAGCACGTCGACCCGAAGAAAGGCGAGCACCCCGACTGGGGAACGCTCGTCTTCAACTACGGACGCAACGAAGTGCGCAACTTCCTGATCAGCAACGCGCTGTACTGGGTCGAGGAGTTCCACGTCGACGGACTGCGCGTCGATGCGGTCGCTTCGATGCTGTACCTCGACTACAGCCGCAAAGAGGGCGAGTGGATCCCGAACCAGTTCGGGGGCCGCGAGAACCTCGAAGCGATCGAGTTCATGAAACAGCTCAACTCGACCATCTACGAGCAGCATCCCGGCGTCCTGATGCTCGCCGAGGAGTCGACGGCGTGGCCCGGCGTGTCGCGACCCGTGCACCTAGGGGGCCTCGGCTTCGGCTTCAAGTGGAACATGGGGTGGATGCACGACACCCTGTCGTACTTCTCGAAGGAGCCGATCTACCGCCGCTTCCATCACAACAACCTGACGTTCTCGTTGATGTACGCGTTCTCGGAGAACTTCGTGTTGCCGCTGTCTCACGACGAGGTCGTGCACGGCAAGGGATCGCTCATAGGGAAGATGCCGGGCGACGAATGGCAACGCTTCGCGAACCTCCGGTCGCTGTTCGCCTACATGTGGGCCCATCCCGGCAAGCAGCTCCTGTTCATGGGGGGCGAGTTCGGCCAGTACGCGGAGTGGAACCACGATGTGTCGCTCGACTGGCATCTCCTCGAGCACCTGCCTCACTCCGGGGTCCAGGCCCTGATCAGGGACCTCAACCGCGTCTATACGGAGACACCGGCGCTGTGGGAGATGGACCACTCGGCCGAGGGATTCCGATGGATCGACGCGAACGATGCCGATAACAACGTCGTGAGCTTCTACCGGACGAGTGCCGACGGCGAGCACCATCTGGTCTGCGTCGCCAACCTGTCACCGGTCCCCCGCACGGGCTTCCGGCTCGGACTACCCAAGGCCGGTACCTACTCCGAGGTCGTGAATTCCGACGCCGCGGGCTACGGCGGCACGAATATGGGGAACATGGGCGCGGTCGAGAGCGAAGAGGTGGCGTGGCACGGCCTCGACCATTCGGCCGTCATCACTCTGCCGCCGCTGGGAGTGGTGTGGCTGCGAGTCTGACCGTCCACGGTCACTTCTATCAACCACCGCGTGAGAACCCGTGGACCGGGACGATCGATCCCCAGAAGAGCGCGGCCCCGTTCCACGATTGGAACGAGCGCGTTCATGCCGAGGCGTACCGACCGAACGCGTTCGCGAAGATCTCGATCGGCGATGCCGAGGTAGAGGTCAACAATTTCGAGCGCATGTCGTTCGACGTGGGGCCGACGTTGCTCCACTGGATGGAGACCGCGGATCCCGAGACCTACCGGCGCATCATCGACGCCGACCACGAGTCACTGGAGCGGCTCGGGCACGGTAACGCGATCGCGCAGGCGTACCACCACACGATCCTTCCGCTTTCTCCTCTGCGGGAGGTGCGGACGCAGGTTCGCTGGGGGCTCGCCGACTTCCGGCATCGATTCGGCCACGACGCAGAGGGCATGTGGCTTCCCGAAACCGCCACCAACGACGACGTGCTCGACGTCCTCATCGAAGAGGGCGTCGCGTTCACGATCCTGGCTCCGTGGCAGGGGCGAGCGTGGCGCGATCTCGACGGTGGCCACTGGGTCGACGTCGGACGGGTGCCGATCGAAACGCGACTCCCCCACCTCTATCGACACCGCGATGGGTCCGGACGGACGATCGTGCTGTTCTTCTACGACGCCGACATCGCGCGGCGGATCGCGTTCGAGCAGGCGGCGGGGTCGGCCGAGGCGTTGATCTCGTTGTTCGCCGACCGAGCGATCGACGGTGGACTCGTTCATGCCGCGACCGACGGCGAGACGTACGGGCACCATCACCGTTTCGGCGAACTGGGACTCGCTTACTCACTCTTCGTCGAGGCCGAGCGCCATGGGATGGAACCCACCAACTACGGCGCGTTTCTCGACGGTTACCAGGTCACGCGTGAGGCGTCCCTCGTCGATGGGGCCGGGAGCTCGTGGTCGTGCGCTCACGGGGTCGGACGATGGGCGACCGATTGCGGATGTTCCACGGGCGGGTCGGAAGGGTGGAACCAGAAGTGGCGGGAGCCGCTCCGAGCCGCGCTCGATCTCGTGAAGCGCAGCGCGGACGAGACCTTCGACCGGCTCGGGTGGGAGCTGTTCGACGATCCGTGGGCGGCACGCGACGCGTACGTGGACGTGGTCATCGGCAAGACCGAC
>DASSMG010000069.1:0-9547 GCA_035688995.1 Actinomycetota bacterium | reverse complement strand
ATTCGGGCTCGGAGAGCTGGTCGGGACCGAGCTGTTCGGGTGGGGGTGGGACGGTCACCTATCCGCCGATCACGTCGTACGTCAACGGGAACGACATCTACGACGTTTGCGCCGGCCGCTTCGACAGCCCCTTCCTGGAGTTCCGGGGCGAGAGCGAGAGCTCGACGACGATGGATCTGCATTGCAAGCGCGACGACGGCAACGACCATTGGACGCTGGACGGCACGGTGACCATCACCGGCTGAACCGGTGCCGATCGATCGCACCTACAGCTCCTCGACGAAGAGATCGTCGACGTAGCAGTAGCCCCAGTCTTCGCCCGGCTCGAGCGATTTGATCGCGGCGTGGTGGCTCGATTCCCAATGCTTGGTCGCGTGACGGTTCGGGGACGCGTCGCAGCATCCGACGTGACCGCACGTCAGACACTCACGAAGGTGGACCCAGCGCGACCCCATCGCGAGACATTCCTCGCACCCGTTGGGCGTGGTCGGCTCGGGAACGCTTACATCGATCAGGTGATCGCAAACATCCGTCATCGCATCTTCCTCTCCGCGCGAATCTCTTCCTAACTAGTACTAAAGGACTAGTGCTCCTCGGCCGATAGTGCTGCTACATGACTAGTTACCCAGGCGAGACGAACCTCACCACTCACCCCACGCACAGCTACTCCCCCTGCATTCAAGACGTAACCACTCCACCTTGGGTGGACGACACCGGCGAGAGGAGGTGAACCTGATGCTCCTGGGTCTTTACACATGGGTCGTGTCCCAGATGCGTGAACTGCGTAACGAGGACGGAGCCACTGCCGTCGAGTATGGCCTCATGGTCGCGCTGATCGCCGCCATCATCGTCGCGGTCGTCGCCCTTCTCGGAGAGCAGATCCGCGCCGCGTTCCAGACGGTCGTGGACGCCCTGCCGTAGACACGAACTGGACAGGTCGCCGGCCCCCACCTCCCGGCATCCGCTTGGGGGCCGGCGATCACTCCCGGAGCTCACTTCACCGATGTCATCTCACCTTTCTTCAACGCGGCTCAAGAACGAAACCGGTGCGGCAGCCGTCGAGTTCGCACTCATCGCCAGCATCCTCTTCATGATGCTCTTCGGCATCATCGAGTTCGGGCGCATCTTCAGCGAGATGGAGGTCCTCAACTCCGCAGCGCGTGAGGGGGCCCGCGTCGCGGCCGTTCGCGGCACCCCGGACGACGTCGAAGCGGCGGTAACCGCGGCGGCCGACCCCTACGAACCCGACGAAGCTCCCGCCGCGGACAAAGTCTGCAGCGACACGACGTCGGGTCAACCCGTAACGGTGAGCTGGGACCAGCACTTCTCGATCTCGGTGGGCATCCTTCCCCCACTCGATCGTGACGTCGAGATCAAAGGCGTCTTCCGTTGCGAATGACCGCGTCTCGCAACGACGAATCCGGGGCAACGATGGTCATCGTGGCCGTGTCGCTCTTCGCGATCATGGGGTTGGCGGTCCTCGTCGTGGACGTCGGCGGTCTCTTGACGCTTCGACGCCAACTCGTCACTGCTTCGGACGCCGCCGCCCTCGCCGGAGCGCAGTCGTGCGCCGGTGCCCATCCCGAGCAGGCTCAGGCTCAGGCCGATCTACTCGCGACGCAGAACCAGAGCGACTCGACGAGGCAGACCTACACCGCGGCCGGCTGCGGTGCCGCCTCGTCCGGTTCCGTTCACGTCAAGTACGTAGCTCCGAAGGCGCTGACGTTCGCCCCGTTGCTGGGGTATCCCGAGGAACGCGACGTTTCCGCGTCGGCGACCGCGATCTGGGGGCCTTCGGGAGGCGACACCCCCATGCCGATCGAGTTCGCGATCGACCCGGCCGGTCTGATCCCGTGCGCATTCCAGGAGGTCGGCACGCGCTGCGACTACTGGTGGGACAACTCCTCGGACCACGATCTTACGAACGACAGCAACTGGGGATTCATGAACCTCGCGACCGCAGGGGTTTCGGCCGACGCGAACTGTCCCAACTCCGGAACCGACGACCGTCGCGATTGGATCGTCGGTGGCGCCTCGGCCCCCATCGACATCCCGGCCGATGGCTTCACGTACGTCTGCGTCGATTCGGGACACAGCAACTCGTCGTGGTTCGCCGCGCTGCAGGACCAGGTCGGCAAGATCAAGCATTTCCCTGTGAACGACCCGGCGCACATGATCCGAGATTCCGGCAAGGAGAAATACGCGATCGTCGGTTTCGTAGCGCTGCGCGTCGAGGCGGTCCTCAGAGGCAACGACCCGGCCGCGGTCGGAACGCCCGGACAGAGCGGGACCTGCTCGGTCACGCATTCCTTCTCACCTCACTCGACCTTCGACCTCGATGCCGCCGGGTGCACCGCCGACGCCGACGAGATCAGCGATCTGGTCCTCACCAACAAGACGAAGAACCGGACCATCTCCTACCAAGCCGGCGTGGACTACTACTTCGATCCCGTCAGTCACGTCATCACGTGGTCCACCGGTAATGCCCCCGACGTAACCGTCAATTTCAGTTGGGCCAAGGCCGGTGCAGAGGGGGCGTGTGGGAACCGCGACCCCGATCCCAACGCGGTTTGCCTGGTCGCGTCGTGGCAGGGGCTCCAGATAGGCGGGTCCGCGCCCGGCAACGGCCGTGACTTCGGACTCAGATCAGTACGACTAAGCGAATAGGAGGCACGCAATGAGGTCACGAGGTTTGGTTATCGCCGTCGCATTCGTTCTCGCGATGTCGGCGACGTTCGTCGTCTATCTCTACGTGAGAGGGGTCGAACGGCAGAGCTCCAGCAACGAGATGATGAGCGTCGTCGTCTCGGATCAGGACATCCCGGCCGGCACGGACCTCGACGAGCTGATACAGGGCGGGCACTTCGACCAACTTCAGGTGCCGAAGGACGCGGTGGTTCGAGGCGCGGTGACCCAACTGTCGCAGCTCGACGGCAGACAGACGAGCGCACCCGTTCTCGCCGGCGAGCAGATCTCCACGACCCGGCTGCGCGGCTCCGAGCAACTTCCCGGTGGGATGCTGGGCATCCCCGAACACCTCCAGGCGGTGACGCTTCCGCTCGAGGCTCCTCGCCTCGCAGGGGGAGCGATCCAGCAGGGCGATCACGTCACGATCTACGGAACCTTCCAGAACGTTGCGTCGTCGCAAGGCAGCAAGCCTGCTGCCACCGTGACGTTGGTTCCGGACGTCGAGGTGCTCAAGATCTCGACTCCGACGCAACCGAACACGGCCGACACCTCATCGCAGATCACACTGGCGCTCGAACAACGGGACGCGCAGAAGGTCGTGTTCGCTCAGGAGCAAGGGTCCGTGTGGCTCGCGCTGCTCCCGCCGAACGAGAAGGGCCGTTCGTCCAAGCCCGTCACCGCACTCCAGCTCGTCCGATGACCAAGCCTCGCGTTCTCGCCATTGGCATGCCGGTGGAGTTCCGGCAGCAGGTTGCGCGTGCGCTGGATGTGGATCAGGACGAGGTCGATTGGCTTCCCAGCGTCACGGCCGCGGAGGAATCGGTGGTCGTTACGCACCTGGCCCCCCACGTCCTCGCGCTTTCGAGCGACGTCAAGGACGCGGACGCGCTCGGCATCGGAGACTTCATCTCGACTTCGTCGCCGACCACCGCCGTGATCCTCGTGCGCGACACCCCGTCCCCCGGGTTGATGGGGGCAGCGATGCGCGCCGGCATCCGCGACGTCATAGACGCTCGTGCGACGGAAGACGATCTGGGCGATGCCTTGAGACGGGCGCTCGCATGGTCAACCGGGCTCGAGAAGGTCCGTCCGGCCCAACCGGCGTCGACCGACAGGGCCCGCGGCCGCATCATCTCGATCTTCTCCTCTAAGGGAGGGGTCGGTAAGACCTTCCTGGCATCGAACCTTGCCGCAGCCGTGGCGCGGCGGTCCGAAGCCCAGGTCGCGCTGCTCGACTTCGACCTGAAGCTCGGTGACGTCTTCTCTTACTGGGGCCGCGAGCCGGTTCACCCGGCCGCCGATCTCGTCGCCCTTGCCTCACGGGACGACCGCGACGGTGTCATGTCGGTCGGCACGGAGTTGATGGAAGGGGTGGTCGCGTTCGGAGCGACCCCCGATCCCGCAACCGATCCGATGCCCTCGGATACGGCGGGGAAGATCCTTCGTTCGCTGCGAGGGAACTTCGACTTCACCATCGTGGACGCGAGCAACGACTACAGCGACCAGACCGTAGCCGTCTTCGATCTGTCGGATGAGATCTGGCTCGTCACCGGACTCGACGTCGTCGGCATGCGGCACCTCTTGATCGCGATGGACACCCTCAATTCGCTCGGGATACCGCGCGACCGGTTGCGGGTGGTGCTCAATCGCGCCGACAGCCGCGTCGGTCCTTCACTGGAAGACGTCGAGCGCGTTCTCAAGGTGAACATCGACCTCACGATCCCGTCGAGCGACGTCGTGCCACGGTCCCTGAACAAGGGAACACCCGTCTACCTGTCCGATCCCGAGTCCGACGTTGCGCTCGCGATCGATCGGATCGCAAACAAGTTCCTCGGCAAGGTCGTAGGGCACCACGCGCCTGTGGCGGCGGGCCGCAAGCGTCTGCGGCTGCTGCTCGGCCTGAGTTGATCGCGAAGGAGGAGAGATGTCACTAGCGGAGCGACTCGCCCGAACCCAAGGCTCGGACCGGCTCACCAGCGTCCGCGACCAGATCCAGGCGCGCTTGATCGAGGTGCTCGGACCGCTGCTCTACGACTCCCGGGTGGACGAGCGCGAGCTCGAGGGGATGGTGCAGGAGCGTCTTCGAGACCTCCTCGCCGAAGAGAACGTCCCACTCAGCGCGCAGGAGAAGGCGCACATCAGCAAGCAGATCTCGGACATCGTCCTGGGTCTCGGCCCCCTCGAGGAGTTCACGGCCGATCCGACCGTCACCGAGATCATGGTCAACGGCCACGGTGCCATCTACGTGGAACGGGACGGGAAGTTGCATCTCACGGGGGCCCAGTTCCACAACGACGAGCAGCTACGCCGGACGATCGACAAGATCGTCAGCAAGGTCGGACGAAGGATCGACGAATCGTCGCCCTACGTCGATGCGAGGCTCCCGGACGGGTCCCGTGTGAACGCCGTGATCCCGCCGCTGTCTGTCGACGGGCCCGCGCTGACGATCCGGCGTTTCTCAGCAGACCCCTACAAGACCACCGATCTCGTGAGCTTCGGGACGTTGACGGGCGAGGTCGCGCAGTTCGTCGAGGCGTGCGTCCGTGGACGGATCAACATGCTCGTGTCCGGCGGAACGGGGGCCGGAAAGACCACCACGCTCAACGTTCTCTCTTCCTACATCCCCGCCGACGAGCGCATCTTGACGATCGAAGACGCGGCGGAACTCAAGCTCCAGCAACCTCACGTCGTGCGACTCGAAGCGCGGCCTCCCAACATCGAGGGCAAGGGCCAGGTCTCCATCCGCGATCTCGTGAGGAATGCGCTTCGAATGAGGCCCGACCGCATCATCGTTGGTGAGGTTCGAGGCGCCGAAGCGATCGACATGCTGCAGGCGATGAACACGGGTCACGACGGGTCGATCTGCACCGTGCACGCGAACTCACCACGCGATGTCCTGTCCCGGCTCGAAACCATGACGTTGATGGCGGGGATGGAACTCACCGTCCGGGCGATCAGGGAACAGATCGCGTCGGCGATCGACCTCATCGTTCACCAGGAGCGGATGCGGGACGGGTCGAGGCGGATCACGCACGTCTCGGAGGTCGTCGGTATGGAAGGCGACATCATCACGCTTCAAGACATCTTCGCGTTCGACTTCCGCGCCGGCGTCGACGACCAAGGGCGCGTCCTGGGAACCGTGAAGGCGACCGGATTGCGCCCCGGCTTCCTCGAGAAGCTTCAGGATCGCGGCATCAAGGTGCCTCCCACGTTGTTCGCCCCGAGCGACCTGAGGGTGCGGCTATGAGGAACCGCTATCCGCTCGCGTTCGCCGCGATCTGTTCGTTCCTGATCGCCCTCGCGCCGCACGCAAGGGCGGCGAGCGGGGTACAGATCCGGAAGGTCGACGCCACCGACTTCCCAAACATGAGCGTCACGGTCTCGCTGCAAGGGGACCAGGCGAAGGACCTTCGGCTCGAGGAAGACGGGCACGCCATCACTGATCTCGACGTGACGTCGCTGACCGAGACCGGTTCCAGCGTCGATGTCGTGCTCGCGATCGACACGTCGGGAAGCATGAAGGGTCAACCGCTCGCCGCGGCTACCGCCGCGGCACTCAGATTCGTGACGTCGTTGCCGCCCGACATCCGCGTTGCGGTTACGACCTTCTCGGACCACCCCGAGGTTCTGACCTCCCTCGCGAGCGATCACGAAGCCGCACTGGCGGCTCTCGGCAAGCTCGAGGCGGCCGGCGAGACGTCGCTGTACGACGCGGCCGCGGGAGCGACGGGGATGTTCAGCGATCCTCGCCGTCAGCGCAACGTGATCCTTCTCTCCGACGGCGCCGACACGGTGAGCCGGCTCGATCTGAAGGACGCAGTGGGGGCCGCGAAGCGAAAAGGGGTCTCGTTCTTCACTGTCGGACTGACGAGCGGCGAGACCGACGCGGCCGCGCTCGAGAAACTCGCTACCGCCACGGGGGGGCGCTATGCCCCCGCAGGTGCCGCCCACCTATCCGATGTGTATTCCGACCTTGCCACGCAATTGAGCAACCAATCGGTGATCTCCTATCGATCCGACAAGTCCGACGGAGGACAAACCTCGATCACCGTGACGGCGGGAACCGAATCCGACGGTGCGCTCTACCTCGCGCCGAAGGTTGAGGCACCGGCTCCCCCGGTCACTCCCCCTCGACCCGTTCCGCCCCCGGCCCCGTTGTCGGGAACCTGGTTGGTGGTGGCGCTCGCTCTGTGCTTCCTCGCGTCGTTCCTGTTCGCCACGATGGTCATGGGCGCTCGCGCCCGCAGCCGTCGCGATCGCGAGCTGGCACGCCGTGTCGCCGCGTCGAGATCTGCCGCGACGCCCGACGGAGACCGCGACCACCATCCGAGCGTGGTCCCCGAATCGCTCATCCAGGCCACCGAGAAGGTGGCGGCCGCCGGCGTCGTGGCGAAGATCGACCGGCGCCTCGAACGCGCCGGAAAATCGTGGCGGCCGGGTGAGTTCATCGTCGCGATGGTGGGAGCCGCCTTCGCCGGAACTGCGGTCGGTTTCCTCCTCACGGGCACTCTGCTCTTCGCGCTGCTGCTCGGAGCGGTCGCCGCGGCCGCACCTTCGGTGTGGCTGTCGATCGCGATAAAGAGGCGCGCGAACAAGCTCCACGGGCAGCTTCCCGACATCCTGATGATCCTCGCGGGATCCCTGCGAGCGGGTCACAGCTTCCTCGAAGCGCTCGACATGGTCGCGCAGGAGATCGGCGACCCGGGGGCCGAGGAGTTCGGTCGCGTCGTGGCCGAGATCCGCCTGGGCCGGTCCCTGTCCGCCGCGATGGACGCCCTTGCCGACCGGATCGGAAGCGAAGACTTCCGGTGGGCGTTGCTCGCCGTCAATATCCAGCGCGAGGTCGGAGGCAACCTGGCCGAGGTTCTCGACACCGTTGCGGAAACGATGCGCGACCGCGACGGGATCCGGCGGCAGATCCAGGTGCTCACCGCGGAGGGACGTCTGTCGGTCGCGATCCTGGCCGGGCTGCCTGTCGGCGTCGCCCTCTATCTTGCCTGGGTCAACCCCGATTACCTCGCCCTTCTCTTCAACAACGGACTGGGCTTGCTCATGACCGCGGTCGCGACGTGCCTGCTGGGGCTGGGCGTCTTCTGGATGAGAAAGGTCGTGAAGATCGATGTCTGAGATGTTGCTCGCGTTCGCGCTGGTCGCGACGTTCTCTGCGGTGATGCTCGGAGGCCTCGCGTTCGACGTGAGCACACTGGATCGGCGTCGAGAGGTCCGATTGCTCGAATCGCGTCTCGAGGGTGTGAATCCGAACCTGCGCGACCAGGAGCTCGAAGGGTCGTTGTTGTCCCGCGTCATCCGCCCCACCCTCGACGCGGTTGCACGTCTCGCTCTGCGATTCACGCCTCTCGGCATGCGGCAACGGTTGGCCCACAAGCTCGTCCTGGCCGGGAGCCCGGCCGGTTGGGACGCGGAGAAGCTCGCGGCCCTGAAGGTGATGGGCCTGGCCGGCGGAACCGCGTTCGCGTTGTTGCTCGGACTTGGAAGCGGCAAACCCGGCCTGGCGATAACCATGACGCTTCTGTTCGGGGGCATCGGTTACTTCGCATGCGACGCGGTTCTGGGAGGGCGCGCCCAGCGCCGCCAAGCCGAGATCCAGAAGGCGTTGCCCGACACGATGGACCTGCTGACGATCAGCGTCGAAGCCGGGCTCGGGTTCGACGCCGCGATGGCTCAGGTCGTAAGTAACGTTCCGGGACCGCTGTCCCAGGAGATCGCTCGCATGCTGCACGAGCTGCAGCTGGGAGTGTCGCGGGCCGACGCGTTCCGCATGCTGGCGGACCGAACCGACGTCGACGAGCTCAAGGCGTTCGTCGTGTCGATGATCCAGGCCAACCGCTTCGGTGTCGGCGTGGCGAACGTGCTGCGTGCACAGTCCAAAGAGCTGCGTCAGAAGCGGCGGCAACGTGCCGAACGCAAGGCGATGCAGACACCCGTGAAGATCCTGTTTCCCCTCATCTTCTGCGTCCTGCCGGCTCTGTTCGTCGTGGTCATGGGCCCGGGAGCCATCCGGATCTTCCAGGCTTTCTTCGGCACCCCCTAAACCCCATCTTTCTAAACATGCCTACACATATTGTGGGCATGTTTAGAAAGAACGGTGGGGAGGGCGCGAGACTGCTCGCATGACGGCGCGAGTTGTTCGGGCCCCCCGCGGCTCCGACCTCCAGACGAAGGGATGGCTGCAGGAAGCCGCGCTCCGGTGCCTGATGAACAACCTCGACCCCGACGTCGCCGAGAACCCCGCCGATCTCGTCGTGTACGGGGGCCGGGGGAAAGCGGCTCGGAACTGGGCCGCTTTCGACGCGATCGTCGCGACGCTGCAGCGCCTCGCCGACGACGAGACCTTGCTGGTCCAGTCGGGGAAGCCGGTCGGCGTTTTCCGAACGCACGAGATGGCACCGCGCGTCCTGATCGCGAACAGCCTGCTCGTTCCCGACTGGGCCGACTGGGAGCACTTCTGGGAGCTCGAAGCTGCCGGGCTCACGATGTACGGACAGATGACCGCAGGGTCGTGGATCTACATCGGGACCCAGGGCATCCTGCAAGGAACGTTCCAGACGTTCGCAGCGATCGCGGAGCAGCGCTTCGGGGGTTCGCTCAAGGGAACGCTCACTCTCACCGCGGGTCTGGGTGGGATGGGCGGCGCACAACCTCTCGCGATCACGATGAACGACGGTGTGGCGCTCGTCGTCGAGGTCGACCGGCACCGGATCGAACGACGTCTCGAAACCCGTTACCTCGACGCCGTTGCAGACGATCTCGAGGACGCGGTGGAGCGCGTGATCGCGGCCAAGCGAGAGGGCCGGGCACTGTCGGTCGGGGTGGAAGGCAATGCGGCCGAGGTCGTCCC
>DASSMG010000068.1:0-3236 GCA_035688995.1 Actinomycetota bacterium | reverse complement strand
TCCCCGGCATCAAGGCCTTCACCGCCGCCGTTCTCGGAGGTATCGGGAACATCCGCGGCGCCATGCTCGGTGCGTTGATGCTCGGTCTTATCGAGAACATGAGCACGGTTTGCATCGGCGCGGAGTGGAAGAACGTCATCGCCTTCGTCGTGTTGCCTCTCGTGCTGATCTTCCGCCCGACGGGGATCCTCGGCGAAAGGATCGGTGGCTGATGGCCCTCGCCAACGACACGACGGGAGGCTTCCTCGCAACCCGCTGGCGCCGGACCGAGTCGTTCCGCAGCCGGCTGGACCGCAGCTTCCCCCGCCTCGCCCGGAGGCTTCCCGAGGGCGTGGTCAACGGTTTCGACTACGTCTACCGGACGTGGCAGCTACTGAGCCAGTTCTATCTGACCTATCTGATCGCGGCCGGCGTGATGATCATCATCCCGTCGCTCATGCAGAACGGCCTCGTGCCGTACCTGTCTGGGAGTTACGGGGTCACGGTGCTCTTCAACACCGGGTACTGGATCCTGCTCACCCTGGGGCTGAGCGTCGTGGTCGGCCTCGCCGGGCTTCTCGACCTCGGTTACGTCGCGTTCTTCATGATCGGCGCGTACATCACGGCACTCATGACGGCCTCGGGGAGCCCCGACCAGTTCCACATCGTGGAGTGGCCGGTGTGGGCGTCGATCCCGTTCGCGATCCTGGCGGCGATGATCGCCGGATTCACGCTCGGCATCCCGACGCTGCGACTTCGCGGTGACTATCTGGCGATCGTCACCCTCGGGTTCCACGAGATCGTGCGTCAGTCGATCAACAACCTCGACATTCTGAACGGGTCCCGGGGCATCGCGGGGATCCCGACCCCCTCGATCGGTGACTACCAGTTCGGGCTCGACGCGGAGAAGTACTGGTGGTTCTTGCTGATCCCGGCGATCTTGATCGCCGTCATCATGATCCGACATCTGGATAACTCGAGGGTGGGCCGATATTGGTCGGCGATCCGAGAGGACGAGGTGGCGGCGGCCGCGATGGGCGTTCCGGTGACAAAGATGAAGGTCCTCGCGTTCGTGATCGGAGCGTCGACGAGTGGTCTCGCCGGGTGGATCTACGCGGTGAAGGTCACCTACGTGGCGCCGAACAGCTTCTTGTTGTTGTTGTCGATCCTCGTCCTTTGTTCGGTTGTGATCGGCGGGCTGGGCAGCATCTCCGGCGCGGTATTGGGTGGTGTCCTCGTCATGATGCTTCCCGAGATCGTCCGAAGCGCGTCCGACGGCCGCGCGGTGTTCGGTTTCGACATCGAGACCGGCCGTATCGCGGTGTTCGGCGTTCTGCTGATCGTCGTGATGATCTATAGACCCGGGGGCTTGCTGGCCGCCCGAAGACGCCGGACCGAGCTCTCGGACACCGTCTCCTCCGAAGCGGTGGTCGAAGAGACCGAGGAACCCGCGATCACCCGTAACGCCGACCGCCAAGACGAACGGAAGGACGGTTGATGGCGGGCAACGGCTTCCTCAAGATCGACGGCGTCACGATGGAGTTCGGTGGGTTGAAGGCCCTCTCGGACGTGAACATCACGATGAACGAGGGCGAGATCTTCGGCCTCATCGGTCCCAACGGCGCCGGCAAGACGACGTTGTTCAACTGCGTGACCGGCGTGTACGAGCCGACCCGGGGCAACGTGACCTTCGGAGGCTCGGCCATCACCGGTCGGAGACCGGATCAGATCGTCGACATGGGGATCTGCCGCACGTTCCAGCAGATCCGGCTGTTCCCGAACATGACGGCACTCGAGAACGTCTTCATCGGCGTCGATGCCCGTCACAAGACGAGCGTCTTCGGCGCGATGTTCCGCGGCCCCCGGTATCACCGTGAGGAGAAAGAGGGCGAGGAGCGTTCCCTCCAGCTCCTCGAGTACTGCGGTTTGCGCCGCTTCGCCAACGACATTGCCCGCAACCTCTCCTACGGCGATCAGCGCCGCCTTGAGATCGCCCGGGCGCTCGGCACGAAGCCGAAGCTTCTGCTCCTCGACGAGCCCGCTGCGGGGATGAACCCCGCCGAGAAGAACGGGTTGCGAGACCTCGTTCGCAAGATCCGGGACTCGGGCGTCACCGTCCTGCTCATCGAGCACGACATGAAGGTGGTCATGGGTCTTTCCGATCGCGTGGCCGTCCTCGACCACGGCGAGAAGATCGCCGAAGGTCAGCCCGAGGATGTCCAGAAGGACCCGCGCGTGATCGAGGCTTACCTCGGGTCGGGCGCAGGGGGCCAGGCGGAAGCACCGGAATCACCCTCCGGCGCGACGACCGAAGGGGGCGACCGTGGCTGAGAGTCTTCTCGAGCTCCGTGACGTGCACGTCCGCTACGGCGTCATCGAGGCCGTCAAGGGGATCAATCTGAAGGTGAACCAGGGCGAGATCGTGACCCTTATCGGAGGTAACGGGGCCGGGAAGACGACGACCCTTCGAGCCATCTCGATGGTGCACGGCCCCGCCCAGGGCGCGATCGTCTTCGATGGTGAAGACGTCACCCACCTCAAGAGTCACGACGTGGTGAAGAGAGGGATCGTCCAGGTCCCCGAAGGGCGCCACATCTTCCCGAACATGTCGGTCTCGGAGAACCTCGAGATGGGCGCCTTCAACGTCTCGAGCTCCCGCAAAGAGCAGGACGATCTGCGCGATCACATCTTCGACCTCTTCCCCCGCTTGAAGGAACGCCGCAAGCAGGCCGGAGGGACCCTTTCCGGGGGCGAGCAGCAGATGCTCGCCATCGGACGCGCGATGATGAGCAGGCCGAAGCTGTTGATGCTCGACGAGCCGTCGATGGGGCTCGCGCCCCAGGTCGTGGAGCGGGTCTTCGAGGTGATCCACGAGATCAACTCCGAAGGGACCCCCGTGCTGCTGGTCGAGCAGAACGCGCAGATGGCGCTGCAGGCCGCGAACCGTGGCTACGTCATCGAGACCGGAGAGATCGTCCTGGACGACGAAGCAGACAAGTTGTTGGGCAACGACCAGGTGCGCAAGGCGTATCTGGGGGAGGAGTGATGGCTGTGAAGAAGACCGGCAGCTTCGCACTGCGCCTCATCGCCGTTCTGGCGTTGGTGGTCCTCGTGTTCGCCGCCTGCGGCAAGGACGAAGGCGTCGACAACACCGGTGGAGGGACGGACAACGGGGGTGGCACCGACTACACACTTACGAACGAGGGTCACCTGACCGTCGGCTCGGACATCCCTTATCCGCCGTTCGAGTTCGAGAA
>DASSMG010000067.1:0-3497 GCA_035688995.1 Actinomycetota bacterium | reverse complement strand
GTGCCCGACATCGTCGCCAACTCGGGCGGGGTCACGGTGTCCTACTTCGAGTGGGTCCAGGACATCCAGGCCTACTTCTGGAGCGAGGACGAGGTGAACGATCGCCTCCGGACGATCATGGAGAGCGCTTTCGACGCCGTTCACGAGCTCGCGACCGAAAAAGGCCTCTCGATGCGCCAGGCCGCCCACTGGATCGGCGTGGGCCGGGTCGCCGAGGCCCACATGACCCGGGGCTTGTTCCCCTGATCCACTCCGACCGGACGGAAATCCACCACTCCCGCGGGGCCCGGAACTAGGGTCGATACATGGACGGCCTGAGCGAACGCGAGATCGACATCCTGGACTTCGAACGCTCGTGGTGGAAGCACGCCGGCGTCAAGGAACAAGCCATCAAGGATCGATTCGACATGTCGGCGACGCGCTACTACCAGCTCCTGAACGAGCTCCTCGAGCGCCCCGAAGCGTTGGCCTACGACCCGATCCTCGTCAAGCGCTTGAAGAGACTCCGCGTCTACCGTCAGCGCCAGCGCGTCGCTCGTCTGCTCGGCGCGGAGTACTCGCCGCAGAAGCGGTAGGTATGTCGGCCGATCCGGCCACGAACGTGAGGTTCTGATGGGGCGCCATTCGTCGCGCGATCAACGTCCATTCCTGCTGTCCGTGGCCAGGTGGTTGACCGTGTGGCTCGTCGTAGCCGCCGCCACCGGGGTCGCGGTATGGGTGGTCGTCAACTCGATCGGCAAGCCGCAGATCAACGCCCGACTCGGCCGCGGCGAACGGCATCCTCGAGCCGAAACCACGTCACCCTCGTCCGAGCCGACGGTGGCCGTTGTGGACACCGCGTCTCCGGAGCCCACGCAGAGTGCCTCTCCGAGCGACACGGAAGACAAAGCCCTTCACGCGCAGGGCGTGACGGTGCAGGTCCTCAACGGAACGGTGCAACCGGACGCGGGCCAAGCGATGGCGACGAGGCTTGAACGGCTCGGGTACACGATCGTGGCCATCGAGGAATCGTCCCGCGCCTACCCCACGACGACGGTCTATTGGTCCACCGGGGCGTCGCAGGACGCCGCCCGAGCTCTCGCCGAGCGCTTCGGATGGGACGCGGCTCCTCGGCCGTCGAACCTCTCTCCCGAGGTCGCGATCCACGTGGTGGTCGGAGCCGACGAGGGGACGCCGTAACCGGGTCCTACACGCGCCGGACGTGCAGGGAAAGATCGAGCTGAAGCGTTCCGGTGATGGGCGCTTCCTTGTTCTCCGGCACCACGCGGGCATCGAAGGTTCCGCGCGTGTGCGACGACGACCTGAGCAGCGCCCCGTCGTCGATGTCGAGTTCGGCCGATATCTCGAGGTTCGTGGTGCCGGTTAGAGCGGCTCGACCTTGCGGCAAAGTCAGCGACTGCGTCACGTCTCCGCCCCCCGAGTATCCGAGCTGCGCGATCCTGTGCTGCCGGCCGTCACGATGGAGACCGTCGAGGATCCCGGTCGTCGAGATCTGCTGAACGACGGATCCCGCCGCAACGCGGCGGCGCGCGTCCCACGAATCGTGAAGACGTACCGGAGATTGCGGGAGTGGTGGTCGATAGGTTCCGATCAACGCGAGCTGATCGTCGTCCAGTTCCGCGGCCGGGATGCCGTCCACCTTGAGAACGCGGAGTTGTTCACCCTCGGGGCCGATCTCGAGGCTGAACGTTCGACGCTCCGAGCCCGGCGAGATCAATCCGTTCTCCTCGACCCGTTCCGGCACCATGACGACCGAAACGATCGCGGTTCCGTCGCCCTGCGCTTGGATGTCCTCCGTGACCCTGAAGGTCACGGAGTAGGAACCGGACCCCGGTTTTCCGATGTTCCAGCGCGCGTCCGCCTCCGCCGTCATCACGTATTCGAGATGGGACGTGGCCTGCGTCCCATATTCGTAACGGAGAACCACGTGGTCGGAGCGGCACGCCGCGGCGATCAGGGCGACGACCGCGAGCACCGGGAGCAAACGCCTCATCGCGCGCAGTCTAGTGGCGGCTAGATTCCGAAAGATGAGTATCGAGCTGTTGCGCCCGTTGATCGCCGATCCCCGCGCTGCCGGCGTCTTCCTCGACTTCGACGGCACTTTGTCTCACATCGTGACCGTGGCGTCGGACGCGCGCCCGTTGTCGGGAGTCGTCGAGACCCTCGCGGAGCTCCACGAGCGTTACGGCCTCGTTTCCATCGTGTCGGGCCGGTCGGCCCACCAGTTGCTCGATTGGTTGGGCCCGAAGATCGAGATCTGGGGTGTCCACGGTGCCGAGACCACGTACGAGGGGAAGGTCGTCCTGGCGCCGAGGGCGGAGCAGCACTGGCAGCTGATGAGACGCGTCTACGACGAGGCGCGCGACCGCATCTCGACCTTGGACCTGCCGGGGGTGTTGATCGAAGACAAGGGCGTCATGGTCGGGCTCCATTTCCGGGCCGCCTCGGACGTCGAGCGTGCCCGCCACATCCTGGACGGTGTTGCCGCAGACCTCGCCACGAAGCACGGGTTGCTTCGCGCCGGCGGGCGATTGGCGTTCGAGCTGAGACCTCCCGAACCGTTCTCCAAGTCGGACGTGATCCTCACCCGCTCGCGTGCGCTCGGGCTCCGCGCAGTGATGTTCATCGGCGACGACCGCGTCGATCTCCCCGGGTTCGATGCGCTCGACGAGCTTGCCCGTTCCGGCGTTGCGACGGTCCGGGTTGCCGTCTCGTCGGACGAGGTTCCGGAAGATCTGGTCGCTCGCGCCGATGTCGTCGTGGAGGGACCCGAGGGCTGCCTCGACCTCCTGCGTCAGCTCCTGTAGGGGGTCGTCGGCGCGACCCCGTCTCCCACTCGCTGAAGGTCCGTGAGTTGGGCTTCGATCCACATCGCGGGGGTGCGGCTCTCGACGATCTCCCTGAGGGATTCCGCTCGCTTGCGTCTCTCATCGACGTCCATCTCGAGGGCTTCCTCGATGGCGACGGCGGTCGCGTCGATATCGAGGGCGTCGTCGATGGTGATCGATCCCGCGCCGAGCTCCTCGAACGCGCCGGCCCCCGACGACAAGATCAGGACCCCGTCCCTCTCGTTCAGGGCACTTCCTTCCTTCGCGACGAGATTCATGCCGTCCATGATCGGGTTGACGAGCAGCACGTCGTAAACGCGAAGAGCTCCGAGCGTCCGGTCGAAGTCGTCGTTGGTGAACAGCAGGATGCTCCCCGGATGGCGCTCGTTGACGGCCTCCACCGCGGCCTCGATGCCTTGCGCGTAACGCTGGTACTCGGGCATCGACTGACGCGACGGGTACAGGCACGCGATGAACCGCGCATCCCGGAGATCGCGGCGTCTGTCGAGCAAACGACCGAATGCCTCGAAGCCGCGGATGATGTTCTTCGACGGCTCCATGCGGTCGGCGCGCACGATCAACGGCCCCTCCGACTGGCCCAGGAACTTCTCGGCCCATCTAGAAGCTGCATCGTCGCCGGCACGTCGGCGCAGCTCGGGGGCGTCGATG
>DASSMG010000066.1:0-3316 GCA_035688995.1 Actinomycetota bacterium | reverse complement strand
GCCGATGCCGATGCCGCGATGTACAAGGCGAAAGAGAACGGTCGCAACCGGATGGAGCTGTTCGACAGCTCGATGCGCGTCGAGGCGGTCGAACGGCTCGAGATGGAACATGGCCTTCGGCGGGCTCTCGAAGAGAACCAGTTCGTTCTCGACTTCCAACCCATCATCGACCTCAAGTCGCAACGGATCGTGTCGCTTGAAGCGTTGGTGCGTTGGAACCACCCGGAACGCGGCCTCCTCCCACCGTCCGCTTTCGTGTCGCTCGCCGAGCAGACCGGCCACATCGTGCAGCTCGGACGTTGGGTCCTGCAGCAAGCGTTCTCGGAGGCCGCCAGGTGGTTGCGACAAGGGGGCCCCGCCGACGTGCGGATCAGCGTGAACGTGTCGCCCCGGCAGCTCGAGGAGAACGATCTCGTGCTCGACGTGCGCGAGGCACTCGGAGAGACCGGTCTGCCCGCGGAGAACGTCGTGCTGGAGTTGACCGAGTCGACGCTGATGCAGCTCAGTCACGTGGCGGTCGGCCGTCTCGAGCGCATCAAGGCTCTCGGCGTCAAGGTCGCCCTCGACGACTTCGGTACCGGCTACTCGTCTCTCAGCTATCTGCAGCAGTTTCCCGTCGACATCGTCAAGGTGGACCGGTCGTTCGTGCAGGACATCGAAGGGTCCCCGGAGCGCATGGCGTTCGCACGCGCGATCGTGGCGTTCAGCGCGACCCTCAACCTGGAGACGATCGCCGAGGGGATCGAGCTGCAGGACCAGATGGACTGCCTCGTCGAGATGGACTGCCCGCTGGGCCAGGGGTTCCTGTTCTCGGAGCCGATGGCCGGCGACGGGGTCCTGACCCTGCTGACGACCGCCGCCTAGCCCCCTTCCGGGGAGGAATCCCGGCCCCCGACTGCGAAAGGTTCCCCGGTCGGACGACGATCCAGGGGGGCCGAGATGAAGCGAATCGTTTCCATGGTCGCCGTGCTTGCATTGGTTACGGCGGTTGCGCCGGGCGCGTCGGCAACCGCAAGCCGCGCGACGCGTTACGAGATCGTGACCACGAAAGACGTGCCGGTGAAGATGAGCGACGGTACGCGTCTGTACGTCGACGTCTACCGTCCGGGCCACGACGGCAAGGCGGTTCCGGGCCGCTTCCCGGTGATCCTCACCCAGACCCCCTACAACAAGAACTCGGGAGCGCTCGCGTTCGAGGCTCCGTTCCTGATCGAGAGGGGCTACGTGCAGGTGATCGCCGACGTCCGGGGGACCGGCGCGTCGGAAGGCAACTGGAACAGCTTCGGGGATCGCGAGCAGAAAGACGGGCTCGAGTTAGCGAACTGGGCGACGTCGCAACCGTGGTCGAACGGCGACCTCGGTCTCTACGGCACTTCCTACGGTGCGATCAACCAGTTGTTCACCGCGGCGCAGCATCCCGAAGGACTGAAAGCGATCTTCCCGATCGTTCCGATGGCCGACGCCTACCGCGACATCAGCGGGTCCGGGGGCCAGGTCAACACGAGCTTCATCCCCCTGTGGCTGGGACTGGTGACGGGGCTCGGTCTGCTGCCTCCGACCTACACCGGGGGCGACCCTGCAACCGCGGTCCAGGTGCTGCTCTCGCACATCACGAACATCGCCGACTTCCAGGCGAACGCGGTGGCATCCGCAACGACCGGTGGTGACAACGCGTTCGACGGTCCGTTCTATCGAACGAGGTCGCCGATCGAGGTCATCGACAAGGTGAACGTGCCGACGTTCATCTCCGGCGGCTGGTTCGACCTGTTCCAGCGCGGCGAGCCATTGCTCTACCAGAGGCTGCGCGCGAACGGGACCCCCGTGAAGCTCTTGATGGGGCCCTGGTACCACACGACTGCCGGTGGCGGTCTCCCACAGGACGGCGTCCCGGACCTCGACGAGCTCGCCACGATGTGGTTCGACCACTACATGAAGGGGATCCCCGAGCCGGGGCTGGACAAGCTGAATAACGTCACGTACTTCTCGAACGGCGACGGGCACTATCACCACGCGTCGGACTGGCCCCCTCCCGGAACGCATTACGAAGAACTCTTCCTGTCGGGGCCCGCGCTATCGGCGGACGCCGGCACGCTCGAGAAGTCGGCGCCCGGCGATCAGGACGCCGACTTCATCCCGTGGCAGCCTGCGTCGGGCGTGTGCACGCGATCGACCGTCCAGTGGACCGCAGGTGACGGCGAGGGTTCGTTCTGCGAGACGCACAACGAGGTCAACGACGCGTCCGGGCTCTCCTACGACCTCAAGCTCGACCACGACGTGAACATCACCGGGCCGATCTCGGCACGGCTCTTCGTCGGGACGAAGGGCACCGACGGTCTGATCACGGCGCGGGTCGAAGACGTCGCGCCGGACGGCACCGCGACCCAGTTGACCGCGGGATGGAACGTCATCTCGTTGCGGGCTCTGGATCGCAGCAAGAGCGAGATCACGCAGAACGGGCTCGTCGTGCGGCCCTACCATCCGTTCACGGAGGAGTCGCAGCTACCCGTCGAGAACGGCGTTGTGAACGAGGTCTACGTCGAGATCTTCCCGACCGCGGCGCTATTGCAGAAGGGCCATTCGCTGAGACTGTCGATCACCCCATCGGACGCGCCGCACCTGAGCGCGCCGCTCCCACAGGCCGTCGACTCGGCCGGTGGTGTGCTGTGGGTCTTCCACGATGCGAAGCACCCGTCGTCGTTGATAGTCCCGGTCGGACGCTAGGAGAAACTCCAGAAATCACCGGTGAGGCCGACGCCGCGGAGTATCGCGGCGGCCTCATCGGTAGTGCGCTTCTTCCAGTCGGGTAAATGACGTCCCGCGAACCACGTGCGGGCGAGTTCCCATTGGGTCTCGAGCGTCAGTTCCGCACCCCGTTCGTGACCGCGGGCGACCCATCGCTCGAGATGCTCTTTCGACCGAAAGAGAAGCATGTTGCTTCAGGTGTGACCGATGTCTTCGTACCAGCGAGCGGCCGGCACGCCGAAGTGAACGACCATCTCGGAGCTCGGATCGACGGTTCCGTCGGTCACCTCGAGATGCAGTCCCGCCGCACAGTCGGGACAGCGCGCGACGATAGAGCCG
Organism: Actinomycetota bacterium; assembly: GCA_035688995.1. Classification (GTDB taxonomy): domain Bacteria; phylum Actinomycetota; class CADDZG01; order CADDZG01; family WHSQ01; genus DASSMG01. The sequence continues at coordinate 235 of DASSMG010000066.1, read as the reverse complement.
TCCTTCTCGAGGATCGCAAGGATCCCGAAGGCGTCCCAGATGCAGATCGCATCCCAGGTACGACCTCCGCTCGTGACCACGAAGGGCGCATCCAGCGCGGAGAAGGGATGGGCGAGCCAGATCAGGTCCGTGCCCGGTTGAAGCGCGATCACGTCGTCGTCGTGAAGCCGGTGTAAGGCGGCCGTTACCTCGGAACGTTCGAGGTCGAGGCGGTCCACGAGCTCCTCGAGCATCG
>DASSMG010000065.1:0-10655 GCA_035688995.1 Actinomycetota bacterium | reverse complement strand
AACGGTCCACCCTTTCGCTTCGACGAGTGGGGAGACGAGGTCGATATCGACGACGTAGTGGCGGTCGACCGGTGTGATCTCGGGCGATTGCCCGGGGATATCGGGGAACGAAGCTCGCTCCGGTGGGGTCGCTCGCCGCGTCGGCGTCGCGAGGAACACGTCGCGGTCGGGCCCCATGAGACGCCGCGCCGCCCAGCCGATGATGCCGCCGCCGACCGCGGCCCCCAATCCACCAACGGCTCCCATGCGCAAGATGCGGCGGCGCTGCTCGTCGGTTCGGTGCGGGACCACGGCACGCGCGTAGAGGCGACTCATCGTTGCGATGTACGCAAGGGTCGCGATGGCGACCGCTGCGATCGTTGCGAGGACGTTCGTCTCTCCCGGAGCGATGACCGCGGAAGCCCCGGCCAGCACGAACAACACCACTCCCGCGACCACCGGGCGGATGCGACCCGAGCGCGACGTCCAGATCGGCGTGTACGCGCCGACGCCCACCGTTACCAGCAGAACTGCAAGCGCGAGCAGTCGAAGCGCCCAGTGACGCAACAGGTCGATGAAGAACGTGGCGATGCCGCCCGGGGTCGCCCTGACCACCGCGCCCGCGATGGCCGTTGGAGGGAAGGCGACGGCATGGACGATGCCGGAGATGGCCCACAGGATCGCGAGCGCAACGCACGTCGCGACCGCACCGGCGATGCGAGCGGAACGACGATCCAGCGAGATCGCGGCGGGGGCCGAAGGGTCCACGAAGACATTCTGCGCCCCGGCGACGGATTAGTAGGAAGGCCGGGAGCTGCTTAGGACTTCATCCGTTTCGTGAGGAAATCGGGAAGGCTCTCGAGAGCGCCCGAGAAGTTGCGATCGAGATTGATCGTTGCCGCTTCGATGTTGAAGATCGCCTGCTCGAGGCGGGCCAGCCGCTTCTCGAGAGCGGCCACATCCACCTCGTCGAGCTTGGCGCGAACCGAGGTGCGCATCTCGTCCAGATCGGAGCTCAGGCGGGCATCGAGCGTCGACATCGACCCGCGCATCTCTTCGAGCCCGTCGAGAGCGGCCAGGACGCGCTGGTCGAGGGTCGTCAGGAGCTCGAGGAGCGACGCGATCCGTTGAGGGATCCGGGCGATCGAGTCGCCGAAACCGGCATCTTCGGTCGTCATCGGCGTGACGTTACCAACCTCGGTCGATCCACTCCTGAAGGTGGGGCTTCTCCGCCCCGATCGTCGTGTCCTTGCCGTGACCGGGGTAGACCGCGGTGCCCTCGGGAAGAACGAACAGCTTCGTCTCGATCGAGCGGATCATCTCCTCGAACGCCTCGGCCTTGCCCCACGTGTTCCCCGGCCCCCCGGGAAAGAGCGTGTCGCCGGAGATCAGGTGACTCCCCACGAGGAAGCAGGTCCCTCCCGGCGTGTGGCCCGGCGTGTGCAGCGCGGTCGCCGAGCGGTTCCCGAACTCGATCACGTCGCCGTCCGAGATGTCGCGGTCGATCGGAATCGGGTAGTCGTCGGCGGGATGCGCGTATACGGGCACGCCCAGTCGTTCCTTGAGCTCCGGGAGCGCTTGCACGTGATCCATGTGCCCGTGGGTCTGGACGATCGCCACGACGTTCGCACCGCGACATCCGTCCAGGATGGTGTCCGGTTCGAAACATCCGTCGACCAGCAAAGCGTCGTGAGTCTCGGGACACTCCAGCAGGTAGACGTTGTTCCCCATGTTGCCGACCTCGATCTTGCGAACGATGAGGTCGTCGCCCTCGTAGTGATTCGTCACGACGCGTCCTCGAGGGAAACCTCGTCCCCGTCGATGGTGACGGTCGCGCCGCTCGGTGTCGTGGCCCGCACTACCGCGAGCCCGACGTTTGACCCCTCCACGGGCAAGGAACCGGTGGTTACGACGCCCACACGATCACCTTCGACGGTCACTTCGGACCCTCGTGGCACCGGGCGCGACGAGCGGACCCGTACCAGCTTGCGATTCACCTTCCCGCGGAAATGGATCTTCGCCATCGCTTCCTGGCCCGTGTAACAACCCTTGTCGTAGTGAACCGCAATCGTGTCGATACCAACCTCTTGCGGAAACGTCTTCGTGTCGATGTCGTAGCCCCAGCGCGGGATGCCGGCCGCGGCTCTGGTCGCCTCGAGCTCGGCTTCGGTGAGCTCGACCGCGCCCGCGCCTTTGAGTTCGACGATCGCATCCGGGAGCGCGGAACGCGCAACCCACAGGTAGGTCGCCGGGATCCCGATCAGACGCGCCTCTTGCGACACGTGGTCAGTGGTGATCATCGAGGTGTCCCGGCCCGACACCAGGATCAATCCCATGTCGTCGCCGACGTCCTCGATCTCGACCTGCGTCGCGAAGACGTAACGCCTGATCGCGTCGGGAAGCTCCGGATGCAACGACGACTCGAAGTGACAAAGGATCGAGTCTTCGGTCGCTACAGCTTCGAACAATCCGACCACGCGCCCGATGTGCGTCAGCATCGTCGCCACGCGACTGTCGCCCGGAGCGATGTCTTCGAACGCTTGGGAAGTGATCTGGTGGAGGTACCAAGCGCGCTGGGGGCCGGTCAGGCGAAGTTTGCCGCGATCGCTGCGATCGATGTACGCGAATCGGGAGGTTTCGTTACCGTCGCTCATGCCTACATCTTCTATCCTCGATCGGTGAACTTCGACCTCCCCGAGGAACTACAGATGTTCCGCGACTCTGCCCGGGAGTTCGCGCGGCGAGAGATCGCACCGCTGGTGGAAGAAGCCGAACGCACCGAACGAACCCCACGGGAGCTGTTCCGGGCGGCCGGGGATGCCGGGCTCCTCGGGATCAGATACCCCGAGGCGCTCGGGGGGTCGGACGCCTCCGTCCTCGCCGAAGTCGTGATGCGGGAGGAGTTCGCCTACGTCTGCTCGGGTATCGCTGCCGCGCTATCGGTGTCGTCACACCTCGGGACCTATCCCATCTACGCGTTCGGGAACGACGCTCAGCGCGAGCGTTATCTCGTCCCGGCACTCCGCGGCGACGCGGTCAGCGCGTTCGGACTGACCGAGCCCAACGCGGGCTCCGACGTGCGCGGGATACAGACGAAAGCAGTCCGCAACAACGGCGATTGGGTGCTTTCCGGCGTGAAGACCTTCATCACGAACGCTCCCATCGCCGACTTCGTCATCATCGTCGCCTATACCGATCCGTCCGCCGGGATAGACGGGATGGGTCTTTTCGTGGTCGACATGGACGCCGACGGCGTCGGTGTCAATCGCATCGCGAAGATGGGGAACCTCTCGTCGGAGATCGGCGAAGTCGTCCTCGAGGACGTCCGGGTCCCCGAGGAAGCAGCACTCGGGGGGGAACGCGGGGCGTTCAAGCGCGTCATGACGACGCTGAACATCGGACGCGTTCTGGTGTCCGGAGGCGCGATCGGCGTTGCACGCGCGGCACTCGATTCGGCGGTCGAGTACGCGCAGGACCGGAGCGCATTCGGTAACAAGATCGGCTCCTACCAAGGCGTCTCGTTCCCGCTCGCGAAGTCCCGCGCGTTGATCGACGCCGCCGAACTGGCGGTGTTTCGCGCTGCGTGGATGTTCGATGAGGGCCGGGATCCGGTCGAAGAGACCTCGATCGCCAAGCTGCTCGCCGGAGAAGCGGTCCTCGACGTTACCGATCGCGCGATCCGAGTCTTCGGCGGGTACGGCTACATGCGCGAGTACCCGATCGAGCGCTACTACCGCGACGCTCGTTACTTCGCGATCGTCGAAGGAACGCAGGAGATCCATCAGCGGGTCATCGCCAACCGTTTGGGATTGCGCTAGATGCCGACGATCCTCACCCCCGATCAGCGGCTGCGCGTCTTCATCAGCTCGACCCTCGGCGAGCTTGCCGCCGAACGGAAGGCCGTCAAGACCGCGATCGAAGAGATCCATCTCTCGCCGGTCATGTTCGAACTGGGAGCGCGGCCACATCCTCCGAGAACGCTGTACCGCGCCTACCTCGATCAGAGCCACATCTTCGTGGGCATCTACTGGCAGAAGTACGGATGGGTTGCCCCCGAGATGGAGATATCCGGCCTCGAAGACGAGTACCTCTTGGCCGCCGGCAAGCTGAAGCTCATCTACGTGAAGTCGGCGGAGGACCGCGAGCCGAGACTGAGCGAGTTGCTCGATCGCATCCGCAACGACGACCAGGTCTCGTACAAGTCGTTTCGCGATGCCGACGAGCTGCGTTCGCTCGTTACCGACGATCTCGCCATCCTCCTGACCGAGAGTTTCGATGCCGCCCGGTCCGAAACTCCGACGACGCCGACGCGTGAAAGGGCTCGCACGTCGCGGCTTCCGATCCAGCCGACGGACTTCATCGGACGTGAATCGGAGATCACGCAGATCGCGGCGTTGCTGGATCGCGACGACGTGAAGATGGTCACGCTCGTCGGGCCCGGCGGGATCGGGAAGACTCGTATCGCCATCGAGGTCGCACAACACCTCGAGGATGCCTTCGAAGACGGACTGCGATTCGTGCCTCTCGCTGCGTTCCGCAACGCCGACAACCTGCCCACTTACCTCGTCGACGCGCTCGAGCTCAAGGAGAACACCTCCGACACGACTGCCGCGCTGCAGCACTGGATCGCGCAGAAGGACGTTTTGCTGGTCCTCGACAACTTCGAGCAGCTCCTCGAAGGGGCGTGGCTGATCGCCGACCTGCTCGAAGCGGCCGGCGACTCGGGCTCGAAGATCCTCGTGACCAGCCGGGCCGTCCTACGGATCCGTGGCGAACACGAATGGCCGATCCCTCCGATGACGCTGCCGAAGGACGTCGAAGGTTCGATCTCGCGATCCGACGCGATCCGGTTGTTCATGGAGCGCGCGCGTCAGGTCCAGCCGCATTTCACGGCCGACGGACGCGAGATGGCGATCGTTGCGGAGATCTGTCGCCGCCTCGACGGTCTGCCTCTCGCGATCGAGCTCGCGGCCGCACGATTGAAACTCCTCACCCCCGCCCAACTGTTCGAGCGGCTGGGGAATCGCTTGGAGTTGCTCACCGGAGGCGCGCGCGATCTGCCCGAACGGCAGCAAACCCTGAGAGCGACGATCGACTGGAGCTACGGCCTGCTCCGCGACGAGGAGAAAGAGCTGTTCGCTCGCCTGTCGGTGTTCCGCCGCGGCGCGACGCTCGACGCTATCGAGGTCGTTTGTGCCGGACGCGCCGACGTCGACGTTCTCGAAGCTCTCGCTTCGTTGGTCGAGAAGAGCCTGCTGCGACAGGAACTTGCGGAGACCGGAGAAGCCCGCTTCTGGATGCTCGAAACGATCCGAGAGTACGCGGCCGAGTTGTTCGAGGACCTTCCCGATCGCGTGGCCGTCGGCGACCGGCATGCGGAGTTCTACGAACAACTCTGCGCCAAGGCCCAGTACGGGACGATCGGCAGCGAGCAACAGGAGTGGTTCACGCGCGTGGAGCTCGATTACCCGAACATCAGGGTGGCCGCCGACCATCTGCTGCGTCACGGCGGCGCCGCACGCGTCGCGAAGATGGCGTGGGACCTCGTCCTCTTCACCTGGGTCCACGGCCACATGACCGATGCGCGGCGGGCATGCGAAACCGCGTTGCAGGATCCGAGCCTCGACGACCGTGCGCGGGCTTACGCGCTCGCTGCCGGCGGCTCGGCAGCCTTCTGGCAGGGGGATTTCGGCGAGGCGATCCCGCTCATAGCTCAAGCGAAGGACCTGTTCGAGAAGATCGGGGACGAGCGCGGGCGCGGCACCACACTCCTCGTCCTGGGCATGGTTGCTCCCGAGCTCGAGGGCCCCGAGGAGGCCAAGGCCCGTCTGGTCGAAGCCCTCGAACTGTTCGAGCGACTCGGCGAGCGAAGCTGGCTTGCGATCGGCTTCACCGCGTACACCTGGACCCTGATGCTCATGGGCGAGTACGAGGGTCGCGAGGATCTGTACGAGCGGTCCGTCGCTCTCTCGCGTGAGATGGGCGGAGAGCTGATCGAGGGGATGTCGCTGGGAAACCTGTCGCAACTCAGGAGCGTGCAAGGACGGCACGACGAAGCGATACGCCTCCAGATCGAAGGCCTGAAGCCGCTGGTGGCGGCCGGACACATGGGTGCGATCGGTTACACGTGGCTGAACGCAGCCCAACTGCTCGCGCGGATCGGGGCATTCGACGACGCGGCGCGCTTCATGGGCGCCCGCGACGCGTTGTACGAGCGCATGAACGTGCTCGACCTGTCTCTGATGGAGAAGAAGCGCGCCGGAGTAGAGGAGTTCCTCCGGGCCGAGATGGGAGACGGCGCCTACGAAGACGCTCGCGCCGACGGTCGAACGATGTCGATCGAGGCGGCAAGAGGTCTCCTCACCTCTCGTGTCGGAGTGTCCGCCTGAGGCACTAGAGCCCACTCGGTACACTCGTTCGTCACCCGGCGACGAGGGCGTCGATCATGAGCGAAATCACGCGGCGCGATTTCCTGGCGATGGGCGGAAAGACCGTCGTCGCGGGCGGCCTCATCCTCACGATCCCCAAGGCGCTCTACGACCCTCGCTGGCGCGGCGCAGCCGCGGCGCTGGCCCCCAGCGACGTGCAGGCCACGTTCACCGCGCTGGTCGAGGCGGTGACCACGGTCGCCGATGAGAAAGCCGCGGCGTGGATCATCGCCGAGTTCGACAAAGCACTCCCGCCGCTTCCCGAAGGCTCACCTTCTTCCGCCGTCGCTGCAGTGCTGGACTCCTACACGGTGAAGGGCGGCTACGGCGCCACGTTCAGCAGCGCGGACCCGGACGCGCGCCGATCGGTGCTCGGTGACATGGTGAAGGACCCGACGCCCGACATCCGGCAGATCGCGAATCAGATCCTGCCGTTCGCGTCGTTCACGCATTGGTCGGATGCGACCCTGGACGCGCCGGCGACCGTCGGGGGTCCCCGACTTCCACAGTGGGACGAGGTCGCATGGCCCGGCCCCGCGCACTCGTACCTGGACACCTACAGGGACGGCGGACCCCACCGTTTCCACCCGAAGTAGGTCGCGATGCCCGATCACGACGTCATCATCATCGGAGCGGGAGCGGGAGGGCCCGTCGTCGCCAAGGAGCTGGCGGAACAGGGACTGAAGGTCCTCCATCTGGAAGCCGGCGCGTGGCACGACCGGCTCGAACGCGACCTAACGCACTCCGAGGCCGACATGACCAATCCGGTTAGTGGGGTGTTCCGGTGGGGGCCGTCCGACCGCGATCAGGGGCCGTGGGTCCGCCGCATGGTGGGACCCGGTCTCATCACCCAGGTTGCCGGAGTTGGAGGCACCACTCTGCATTACTTCGCGAACTCGCCGCGCGCGTTCCCGCTGGCGGTCGAGCGAGGAAGGTGGCCGGTCTCCTATCGCTCGCTGATCCCCTATTACGAACGTGTCGAGTCGATCCTCCCGGTGATCCGGGATCCGAGGCTTCCAACCAAAGATGCATGGGCGTTGTACGGCGCCGACAAGTTCGGCCTGAAAGAGATCATCGGCCCCGACGTAACGAGAGCGGGATGGCGACCGCAGCCGAACGCGGTCCTGCCTCCGGGATACGCGGGCCCGGGCACCGGTTGCACCCAGTGCGGCCACTGCTACGAGGGGTGCATGCACCCGCATCACGTCCCGGTCGCCCAGCGAGCGAAGAGAGGGACGAACGTCAGCTACGTTCCGCTCGCGACGCGCCATCGCAACTACCGATTGGTATCGAACGCGTTCGCGACCAAGATCGTGACCAAAGAGGTCGACGGCAAGACGACGGCGGCCGGGGTGCAGTGGCGCGATGTCGTTACCGGGGAGACGAACGAGGCCACCGCCAGAGTCGTGGTGCTGGCGGCGGGATGCATCGAGTCGCCGAGGTTGTGGCTCAACTCCGAGCTCCCCAACACGAACGACGCGGTGGGTCGTTACCTGACGATCCATTGGTTCGACTTCGTGACCGGGATCTTCGATCACGCGATCCACCCTTACGTGGGGCAGAACTCGCAATCGCGCGTGGACTTCCCCGGCCTCGGCATGCTCGAGACCGTCGGCCTGAACCCGGGCAAGGAGGCCTTCGGCGCGTACACCTTCAGCCAGTCGTGGGGGGCCGACGACAACAGTGCCGATCAACCGTGGGACACGCGCGGTCACCTCGTCGGGGACGCGTTAAAGACGGCGATGGACGGATACGACCGCTCGCTCAACTTCCTCGTCGTAACGGACGACCAGCGGCATCCCGAAAACCGCGTCATGTTGGCCGACGACTGGCCGGCGGACGAGAACGGCAAGGTTCCGAAGATCCAGTACACGCCGACGACGCGCAGCGATCAGCGGCGCGACCAGTTGGCCATCAACGCCGCCGAGATCCTGCGCGCCGCGGGAGCGAGAACCGTTCACCGAGCCGACTGGCCGCCGCTCTATCTCCACATGCAGTCGTCGATGCGGATGGGTCGCAAACCCGAGACCAGCGTCGTGGACAAGAATCAGGAAGCATGGGAGGTGCAGCGTCTCTACGTCTGCGACGCCTCGTCGCTACCGGATTCGCTCGGCGGCCCGAACCCCACGCTGACGACGTTCGCGTTCGCGACACGGACGGCCGAGCACATCGCGGTGCACGAGTTCGGCCGCGACCCGTTCGTGAAGTCGGGAGACGGAGTCACGTCACCGGCCGGCTTCCCGAAGAAGAACTGAGATATCGGAAGTCTGAACGAGCTAGCAGGCGGTGGCCAGGCTCAGGCGGCGCGGCTGAAGAAGCGCGTCATCTGGGTCGTGGTGCGCTCGGGAAATTCGATCTGCGGAACGTGACCGCAGTCGTTCCACACGCTGACGCGCGCGTGCGGGACGGTCTTACGGATCTTGCGGCCGAAGTGATGCGTGATGAGCATGTCTCGTCGCCCGTAGATGAACAGTGCCGGGGTCTCCATGTGCGACAGGCGCGTCCAGAACCCTTTCTCGCCTTCCGGCTCGTCCAGGTAGATGTTCCGCAACGAACGCGAGAACGCGATCCGTGCCCGAGGGCTCTTCCACACGTCGAGGAAATCGTCGATCGCCGCGTCGTACCACTCGTCGGCGATGCAGTTCGAGTCAGCGAACAGGCTCCGCAACCCCTCCCGCATCCTGCTGCGTGGTAGCCGCCCCGCGAAGATGCCGAGCTCCGGTCTCATCAAACGTGCGAGCAAGAGACCGGGGCGGTAAGTGAACGCGGCCGCGGGACATAGGCACGCGATCGCATCGACCCGGTGCGGCCGGCGCATCGCGAGCTCCATGGCGACGCGGCCCCCCATCGAGTTGCCCGCGATCAGGGCGCTTTCGATATCGAGCTCGTTGAGCAGTCCACCGACGTAACCCGCGAACCACGGCGCGTCGTAGCGACCGAGCGGTTTGGAAGACGCCCCGAACCCGGGAAGATCGATGGCGATAACCCGGAACCGACGGGCCAGCCCGCCGACGATCGTGAGCCACGACGCCTTGGTGGCCCCGAGTCCGTGGATCAGGACGAGGGGCTGAGCCCCCTCGTCACCGGCGATCAGCGCCGAGATCGTCGCGTTCCGAACCCGGATGTCCTCGAGGGAATACCTGATCGCTCCGGCGTCGGGACGGTCGAACTGGGGCTCGAACTTGAGCGACTTCTCGATGCTCCCCCGGATCGACAACTTGCGTTGAGCGAACGCTTCGATGCCCGACAGACGGCCCTCGTCCATCGCGCGCCAAGTCTTCGCGTCGGTATGGATCTCGACGTCGGGAGCGACACCGTTGGAGTGCTCGACACGGCATCGTTTGTTGCTGATGACGACGTCGCGCATCTCGGTGCCGACCTTCAATCGGAAACGAGCATCGAGACCGTTCGAACGGGCCAAGAAACGTGACGGAAGTTGCTCGAGCGAATCGGCAACCGTTGTCCCACGCACGAACTGGAATATATGCCCGTTACTCGAGGGGGTCGCGCATTACCCCGGGCACTCCGATAACACTCCCGCGGAGATCTACGCGAAGAGGTGCGCCGCGATCGCGGCGCGCTGGCGCGAACCGTGACCCTCGAACGCGTCGATCCACTGCGCACGTTTGTAATAGCGGTGCAGGATGTGCTCCCACGTGAACCCGATCCCGCCGTGCACCTGGATCGAGTGCTCGCACGCGGCAACTGCGGCCTCGGCTGCTGCAGACTTTGCCGCAGCGACCGCGACGGCAGCACGTTCGTCGTCCTCCGCTACGCACCACGCCGCCCAGTAAGAGATCGAACGCGCCAGTTCGGTTTCGACGAAGACGTTGGCGATCTGATGCGATACCGCCTGATATGTCCCGATCGGCTTGTCGAACTGCTTGCGTTCCTTCGCATGCTCCATCGCAAGTTCGAGAGCCTTCTGGGCGATCCCGACCGCTTCGAGCGCGAGTGCGGCAAGGGCACGGCGCCGAGTCGTTTCGATAACCGCGGCGGTCTCTTCGGGGCCGACAAGGGGGGTCGCCTCGGTGCCGTTCAACGACAGCCGGCCGAGCCGCCGCGTCGTATCGACCGTCGTCAGAGGGTCGGCCGAGCCCGATACCGCGAACAGCCCGATGCCGTCGCTCGATTGCGCTGCAACGACAAAGACCTGCGCCGCCCCCGCGTCGGGAACGAGCTGCTTCTCGCCGGTCAGCGTCCACGATCCGTTCGACTTCTCGGCTTTGGTCGAGAGGTTCGAAAGAT
>DASSMG010000064.1:0-5248 GCA_035688995.1 Actinomycetota bacterium | reverse complement strand
GCGCGATTGGGTCACGCCTCGGTCGATGTCCGGTGACTGCTCCTGGATCACTACGGAGACGCCGCACGTCTCGCCGTCGAAGCCGATCTTGGAGCTCGTGTAGCCGATGTCCGTGATCGTCCGCCGCACGACCGAGGGGATGTCCACGTTCGGCTGGTGCTGGGTCGAGATGACGATGTTGTGGAGTGTCTTCGGCGTGTCGCCGTCGTAACCGATCGTTACCTGGACCTTGCCGTCGGGCCGCAGATACGGGAGAACGCCCGCCTTGCGAACGTCGGCGAGCCGCCGGGCGAAGCGATGCGCGAGCCAGATCGGCATCGGCATCAGGTCTTCGTTCTCGCGCGACGCGTACCCGAACATCATCCCCTGGTCACCGGCTCCCTGGGAGTCGAGGTCGTCCGTTGCGGCACCGATCTGGTCCTCGTGGGATTGCGTGACGCCGCGATCGATGTCCGGGGATTGCTCCTGGATCGATACCGACACGCCGCACGTCTCTCCGTCGAAACCGATCTTGGAGCTCGTGTATCCGATGTCCGTGATCGTCCGGCGCACCACCGCGGGGATGTCGACGTAGGTCGAGGTCGTTATCTCGCCGGCCACGACCACGAGGCCGGTCGTTACGAGGGTCTCGCAAGCCACGCGGCCGAACGGGTCGTCGCCGAGGATCTCGTCGAGAACGGCATCGGAGATCTGATCGGCCATCTTGTCGGGATGGCCTTCCGTCACGGATTCGGACGTGAACAGGGAGAGATCCAGGTCGGGCATCGGCGGCATCCTAAGCGGGCGATCTAGCGCAGCAGGATCACGATGCGGTCGACGAGGGCCTCCGCGAGCGCCTTCTTCGTGACGAGCCCCACGTCGGTGACCCCGTCGGCGTCGGCGATGACCGCCCGGTTCGTCGGGACCTCGAAGCCGGAGTCGGGGCTCGAGACATCGTTGGCGACGATCATGTCGGCGCCCTTGCTCTCCCGTTTCTCGCGGGCGAGCGTGGCGAGGGCGGCCGGGTCCGGTTGGGTCTCGGCCGCGAACCCCACGAGGATGCTTCCGGGCTTCCGTACGCCGACGGAATGGCCCAGCTCGGAGAGGATGTCCGGCGTAGGCACGAGGCGGATCGGCGGTGGGCCTTCTGCCTTCTTCAGCTTCTGGTCGGCGTGGTCTTCGGAGCGCCAGTCGGCCACCGCGGCGGCCTTCACGATCACGTCCGCATCCGACGCCGTCGAGAAGACGGCGTCCCTCATCTCTTCGGCCGTCTTGACCCGAACGACCTCGACGCCTCCGGGCGGAGGGATGTTCGAGGGGCCGATCACCAGGGTCACCTTGGCGCCCCGCAGCGCGGCAGCGCGGGCGATCTCGATGCCCATCAGCCCCGAGGAGCGGTTCCCTATGAAGCGGACCGGGTCGATGGGCTCCTGGGTCCCCCCGGCGGTAACGATCAGACGGCGCCCCACGAGATCCTGCGCGCGGGCCAGCACCTCGGTGGCGGCCTCGACGATCTCGTCGGGCTCGACCATCCGGCCGGGCCCTTCATCGCCGGACGAGAGTGCGCCCGACGCGGGCCCGACGACGATCGCACCGCGCTCTCTGAGGACCGCGAGGTTGGCCTGAGTCGCGGGGTGTTCCCACATCTCGGTGTGCATGGCGGGAACCACGATGACCGGACACCGCACCGTCAGCATCGTCGCGGAGAACAGGTCGTCGGCTAGCCCGTTAGCGAGCTTGGCGATCGAGTTCGCGGTGGCCGGGGCCACGATCGCGAGTTGCGCGCCGCGGGCGAGCTCCACATGCGGCACGTCGGGCCCCCGCGTGAAGAGCTCGGTGTAGACCTCGTTGCCGGTGAGCGCGGCGAACGTCTGCGCTCCGACGAAGCGCTCCGCGGAAGACGTCATGACGACGCGGACGTCGCCCCCCAATTGCGCCAGAGCGCGCGCCACGTAGCCGACCTTGTAGGCGGCGATCCCTCCGGTGACGCACAGCAGGATCTTCCGGCCTTGGAGGACGTCGGAGAAGTCGCGCTGCTCCGGGGTCGGTGGAACGAGGGAGCGGTCCATAACGGTCCTCCGCTGAGGGGGATGGGACCCGGAAGGGACGGCTACTTGATCCCTTCGGTGGTGCGCTCGTAGGTCGAGTTGCCCTCGGCGATCTCCTGGAGCGAGATCGACAGGGCCTTCGGTGCCTGGTCCGGCGTCATCGGGATCTGCGGGGGCGTGTACTCGGCGACGCCCTCGCCGAGCTGACTGAAGTAAGCGTTGATCTGGCGGCTGCGCTTCGCAGCAAGGATCACCAGCGTGTACTTGGAATCGGCGTGCTCTAGGAGGGTCTCGATCTTGGGTTCGATCACTGCAGCATCACTACCTTTCGGAATCAGAGCCTTCGATTATACGAACCAGCTCGTCCACGGCCCGGTTGATGTCATCGTTGATAACGATGTGGTCGTACACACCCTTCCTTCGGACCTCGTCGTAGGCGGCTTCCAGGCGGCGAAAGAGGGTCTCGGGATCCTCCGTGCCCCGTCCCCGCAAGCGATTCCTGAGGTCGTCGAACGACGGGGGCTCGATGAAGATCAGGACCGCATCCGGAACCCCGCGCTTCACCGATAGCGCCCCCTGGATGTCGAGCTCGAGGATGACGTCCCGGCCCGAAGCGATCGAGGCGTCGACGGGGCGTCGCGGCGTGCCGTAGAAGTTCCCGTAGACCTCGGCCGATTCGAGCAGCTCGCCGCGGTCCCGCATCGCGTTGAACTCCGGAACCGAGATGAAGTGGTAGTGCACCCCGTCCCTCTCGCCCGGACGCAGCGGTCTCGTGGTCACCGACATGGACAGCCGGATCTCCGGCTTGCGCTCCAGAAGGTGCTTCACGAGCGTTCCCTTGCCGGCACCCGAAGGGCCGGATAGGACGAATAGGCGACCCCGGCCCGACGTCACGCGTCGATCAGCGTTGGGCGAATTCGTTCAGAAGATTGTCTTTCTGCTTCTGCCCGAGCCCGCGCATCCGTCTCGACTCCGAGATGTCCAGTCTTTCCATGATCTTCTTCGCACGGACGCGACCGACGCCCGGAAGCGACTCGAGGACCGTCGATACCTTCATCTTGCCGACGATCTCGTCGTGCGTTCGTTCGAGTATGTCTTTCAGGCTCGTGCCTCCGCGTTTCAACTGTTCCTTTATCTCCGCGCGCTTACGGCGCGCGATCGCAGCCTTCTCGAGGGCCTGCCTACGCTGTTCTTCGGTCAGCGGAGGGGGCAGGGGCATCCACGTCTCCTTAGGCACGAGGGCGAGGACCTCGCCGCAAGGCCCCCACGAAACGTCGGGATTATAGCGACCGCAATCTCCGGCTCCCCGGGTCGTCGAGATCGTCCCCGCGTTCGCACAGCGGACATCCATCCGCGGGCCACGACGAGACTTCCAGACGGACGAGGGCTTTCAGGGGCGCACCGAGGTCGGCGGGTCTCGACGGGTCCCCACGATCGATCAGCGCGCCGACTCCCACGACGCGCCCGGCGTGCTCGGTGGCGAGGCGCACCACCTCGGCGGCCGAACCCCCGGTCGTGATGACGTCTTCCACGACCAGAGCGCGCTCGTGCGGTGCGATCTCGAAACCGCGACGGAGCGCCATCTTGCCGTCTTCTCGCTCCGCGAAGATGAAACGCGCATCCGCCGCGAGCGCGGTGGTGAATCCGAGCACGACCGCACCCACCGCGGGAGCGACGACGACGTCGAAGTCGTTGTCGAAGCTGGATGCGATCGCTTCGCCGAGACTCTGCGCGAGACGAGGGTCCTCGAGAACCCTGAACTTCTGGACGAAGAGGTCGGAGTGCCTCCCCGACGACAGCAGGAAGTGACCGTGCATCACGGCGCCTCTCCGTTCGAGGACCTCGACGATCTCTGAAGGGTTCATCCGGACACCCCCACCGAGCGCATCTCGGCGGCGATCTCCCGCGCCGCGGCACCGGGGTCGGCAGCGGCGGTGATCGGGCGCCCGACCACGAGGAGGTCGGCTCCGGATGCCACCGCGTCCCGGGGGGACCCGGTCCGCTTCTGGTCGTCGGACCCCGACCGGGGCCGGATCCCGGGAACTATCAACGTGACCTGTGGGTGCCGAGCCCGTAAGGCGGCTAGCTCGAGCGGCGAGCAGACGAGGGCACTCGCCCCCGCGGCAACGGCTTGATCCGAGAGACGCTCCATCGCGGTGGCGATCGACCACGCTCCCCCGACCGCGGCGTATCCGGCGTCGTCGAGGCTGGTGAGGACCATCACCGCAGCGATGTCGAGTCCCGCGGGGGCCGCCGCTACGGCTGCCTCCACCATCTCGGGCCCACCGCTCGCATGAACGGTCAGCAGCCGGGCTCCGGTTGCCGCGGCCGCCCGCACCGCGCCTGCCACCTGCGCGGGGATGTCGTGCAGCTTCAGATCGAGGAACACCGGCCGCAGCGCGCCGAGATCGCGGACGATCGAGGGACCGTGCGCCACGAACGCGGTCGAGCCGATCTTGAACATGTCGACGTGCTCCGCGGTCGCTTCGGCGACCCGACGCAAGGCATCCGCGTCGACCACATCGAGCGCGACGCACAGACGGGGATCGGTCATGCTCCCGACGTCACCGAACCGACGAGCTCCGCGACGTTCGTTACGCCGTGGCGGTCCATGTATTCGGCGATCCCCTCGGCGATCTTCAACGTCGCCCGCGGATCGATGAAGTTCGTGGTGCCGACCGCGACCGCGCTCGCGCCGGCGATGATCAGTTGCAGCGCGTCCTCGGCGGTCGAAACGCCCCCCTGGCCGATGATCGGGATCTCGGGGAAGGTGCGATGGATCTCGTAAACCGCGCGCACCGCAACCGGATGGATCGCGGGACCCGAGAGGCCGCCGATCGTTCCCGCCAGCTTCGGAAGCCGCGTTTCCACGTCGATCGCCATCCCGAAGACCGTGTTGATCAGCGACAGCGCGTCGGCCCCCGCATTGATCGCGGCCTCGGCGATCTCGGGCAACGAGGTCACGTTGGGAGACAGCTTCGGGATCACCGGAACGCGCTTGAGCGCCTCTTTGACGTTGCCGACCACCTCGGCGGTCGCCTTCGGCGAGTGAGCGAACATGTTGTTGCGGTCTTCCAGGTTCGGACACGAGATGTTGATCTCGACCGCCCCCAAGCCGCGTCCGCCCATCCGCAGCTTGTCGGCCACCTTGACGAACTCGTCGACCGTGTTGCCGGCGATCGAGGCCACGACGGTGGCGTTCTTCTTGACGAGCCAGGGCA
>DASSMG010000063.1:0-4935 GCA_035688995.1 Actinomycetota bacterium | reverse complement strand
TCATGTGGGGCATCGACTTGTCCTCCCTCGAAGGGGCATGGTTGTGGCCCCTGGCGGTCCTTCCTCTAGTCCTTTCGTTCCTTTGCTTCAGACGGTGGAGATCGCTTCGAAGCCTGAGACCTACTTAGGTTGAGCCGAGCGGCAGATCGTTACTTGTGGCCGGCCTTGGTGATTGCCACGAGCGGTGTGTCTGGTCGGTTTTGGAATGGGGTGTCGCGTTCCCGGCGATCTAGATCGGGCCTGGGCGACCCCCGGGCAGGACACGGCCCCCGGCCGCCGAACCTTCCCCACGGACATCCAACGTGGGAAGGGACGAGATGCGGTACCGGAAGACGCTGGCAGCGCTCCTGATCGGCCTCCTGGCCGTCCTCGTCGCGGCCCCCGCGGTCACCGCGGCCCCCAAGTACGTCTCCAAGAACCTCAAGCTCGTCACGAACATCCGCATCCCCGGAGGGACCGAGCTCGCCGCGCAGGGCAAGTACCTCTACGCGGGCCAGATGGACGGCGGTGCCGAGCCACCGGGTCGCGGCACGAAGCCCGACCAGGGCGGGATCCACATCATCGACGTGTCCGGACGGACCCCCAAGGAGGTCGGGTTCCTCCACTGCGCCGGTGACGACAACGACGTCGAGGTCGTGAAGCCCGGGCTTCTGGCCGTGGCGCACCACACCAGCAAGTGCAACATGGTGGGCAACGGGATGTACCTCGTCGACGTGTCGAACCCGCGCAAGCCGCGCGTGACCGGCACGATCGCGGTCCCGAGCGGGCACACTCTCAAGCCCTATCCCGGCACGCCGTACGTCTACGTGAGCCCGGGTGGTCTCGCCAACGGTGCCGGCGTCGAGCACATCATCGACGTGTCGGACCCCCACAACCCCAAGGACGTCGCGCAGTTCAAGCCCAACCCGACCGGTTGCCACGACCTGAGCTTCTACATCGCGAAGGACAAGAAACTCGCCTTCTGTTCCGGACTCGGAGAGACGCAGATCTGGGACGTCTCCGATCCACTCGCGCCGGTCACGATCAGTCACATTGCCAACCCGCTGATCGAGTTCGAGCACTACCCGGTGGCGAGCTCCGACGGCAAATACCTCGCGATCGACGACGAAGCCTTCGCGCTGCACGAGTGCAAGTCGCATCAGACACCGACGGGACGCGTGTGGATCTACGACATCAGCAACCCGCAGGTTCCGCTCCCCGTCGGCAGCTACGCGGCGCCGCGCGGCGGCGACTCGACCGGCATCGGGACCGACACCGGCTGGATCCCGACGTGGTGTCTGTCGCACGGGCTCGACTGGCTCCCCGGCACGCACAAGCTCGCGGTTACCTGGTTCACCGGGGGAGTGAGCGTTCTCGACCTCGACGCGCAGGGCCTACCGGAGGAGATCGCTTACTTCCAGGCCCCGGATTCTGCGACGTACTCGGCCCTGTGGCACGACGGTCGCCTCTATACGAACGACAGCATCAGAGGAGTCGACGCGTTCGAGTTCGACCCCGGCAAGTAGGGGTTAGGACAACAGCTCGGCGATGCGGGTGACGCCCTCGACGAGGTCGTCGTCGCCCAGTGCGTAACTGAGTCGTGCGTAACCGGGGGCCCCGAAGCCTTCACCCGGAACGATCGCAACCTGCACCTGTTCAAGGATGAGCTCGGCGAGCTCGAGAGTCGTCAGCGGTGTCGACCCGCGGATGTCGCGTCCTAGGACCCCCTGGAACGACGGGAACGCGTAGAAGGCACCCTCGGGCTCGACGCACGTCACGCCGTCGATCTCGTTCAACAACTTGTAGATCGTGAGCCTGCGTCGATCGAACGCCTCGCGCATCGTCGCGACCGCATCGAGGTTCCCACTCACCGCAGCGAGAGCGGCAGCCTGGGCGACGTTCGAGACGTTCGACGTCGTATGAGACTGCAGGTTCGTCACCGCCTTCGCGACATCCGAAGGAGCGATCATCCAGCCGACCCGCCAGCCGGTCATCGCGTAGGTCTTCGCAACCCCGTTGAGAACGATGCAACGGTCGAGGATCTCAGGCACGAGCACGGGCATCGAAGAGAACTTCGCATCGCCGTAGACGAGGTGCTCGTAGATCTCGTCGGTGATCACCCAGATGCCGCGTTCGACCGCCCACCGGCCGATCTCGGCGACCTCTTCGGGCGGATAGACCGCGCCGGTGGGGTTCGAGGGAGAGACGAAAACCAAAGCCTTGGTGCGTTCGGTTGTGGCCGCGTCCAACTGATCGACGGTGACCCGGAATCCCGTTTCCTCCGTTGTCGGAAGTGCAACCACATCCCCACCGGCGAGCCGGATCATCTCCGGATAGCTCACCCAGTACGGCGCGGGGAGCAACACCTCGTCGCCGGGGTCCACGATCGACATGAACGCGTTGAACAGCGCGTGCTTGCCGCCGTTGGCAACGACCACTTGAGCCGGAGCGACCTTGAGGCCCGAATCCCGCTCGGTCTTCCGCGCGATCGCCGCACGCAATTCGAGCAGACCGGGGGTCGGCGTGTAGTGGTGGTACAGCGGATGGTGGGTCGCCTCCGCGGCGGCCGCGACGATGTGTTCGGGAGTGGGGAAGTCCGGTTCGCCGGCCCCGAACCCGATGACTTTCTCGCCGGCGGCCTTGAGCTCTTTCGCTCGCGCGTCGACCGCGAGGGTCGGCGACTCGGTGATCGCCGCGACGGCTTTGGAGATCCGGTTATGCGGCATGATGCCCCGACACTATGACAGCCGCTCCGACCGACATCGTCATTCCCTCCGACCTCAGGCCGCGGGACGGCCGCTTCGGCTCGGGCCCGTCGAAGGTACGCCCCGAACAGGTTGCTGCGGTGGTCGATCGGGGCGCGTCGTACCTCGGTACGAGCCACCGTCAGGCCCCCGTCAAGGACGTGGTCGGCCGCGTTCGGGCCGGACTCGCGGAACTTTTCGCGCTCCCGGACGGTTACGAGGTCCTCTTGGGGGTCGGGGGCGCGACCTTGTTCTGGGACGCGATGGCGTTCGGTCTCGTCGAGCGCCGCAGCCAGCACCTCGTCTTCGGGGAGTTCTCCTCGAAATGTGCCGCTGCGGTTGCGGGGGTGTCCCACCTGTCCGACCCGGACGTGATCTCGTCGGAGCCGGGGACCCACCCCGTCGCCGCACCGAAGGAGGACGTCGATCTCTACGCGTTGACCCACAACGAGACCTCGACCGGCGTCGCGATGGCGGTCCACAGGCCCGCCCCCGGCGCCTTCACCTCGGTGGATGCAACCTCGGCCGCGGGCGGGATGCTCGTCGAGCCCGCTGAATTCGACGTCTACTACTTCTCGCCTCAGAAATGCTTCGCGTCCGATGCGGGCCTGTGGCTCGCGCTGTGTTCCCCCGACGCGATCGAGCGGATCGAGCGCCTCGGCTCGGAGCGATCGATCCCGGCCTCGCTCGATCTGAAGCTCGCCCTCGACAACAGTCGCAAGGACCAGACCTACAACACGCCGCCGCTCGTCTCGCTGCTGATGATGGCGGAGCAGATCGAGTGGTTCCTCGAAGAGGGTGGGTTGCAGTGGGCCGCGGCGCGGTCGGCGCGGTCGGCGGACATCCTCTACACCTGGGCCGAGAAGACCGAGTACACGACGCCGTTCGTGATCGAGCAAGGCGAGCGGAGCCCGGTGGTGGGAACGATCGACTTCGACGGATCGATCGATGCCAAACAGGTGAGCGCCGGATTGCGCGCCAACGGGATCGTCGATACCGAGCCCTACCGAAAGCTCGGTCGCAACCAGCTGCGCATCGGTATGTACCCGGCGGTCGACCCTGCCGACGTGGAGAGCCTCACCGCGTGCGTCGAGTTCGTCGTGGATGCCCTGTAGCTGGGCACTTGGCCCGTCGTTGGTCCCTCCGATCGCCCCTGTAGCATCGTCGCGGTGAAGGTCCTGGTCGCCGAGCGCCTCTCCGAGGCCGGCATCGAACGACTCCGCGAGCACGTCGAGGTAGACGTGCGTCTCAAGCTGTCCCACGAAGAGCTCCTTGAGGCGATCGCGCCGTACGACGCTCTGATCGTGAGGTCTGCCACGCAAGTGGATGCCGACGTGCTGGAGCGCGCCGAGAACCTCAAGATCGTGGGACGCGCCGGGATCGGTCTCGACAACGTCGACGTCGATGCCGCCACGCGTCACGGCGTTCTGGTCGTGAACGCGCCGCAGAGCAACGTGTTGTCCGCCGCGGAGCACACGATGGCGCTGCTGCTCGCGCAGGCCCGCAACGTCCCTCAAGCGCACCACGCACTTGTCGGCGGGGCATGGGAGCGAGAGAAATGGCAGGGCGTCGAGCTCCACGGCAAGACCCTCGGGATCGTGGGGCTGGGGCGCGTCGGGACGCTCGTCGCGCAACGCGCGAGCGCGTTCGGGATGAGGCTGATCGCGTTCGATCCCTACGTGAGCCCGGCGCGCGCCGGACAGATGGGCGTCGAGTTGTACGAGAACGTGGCCGACGTCTGCCGGCGTTCCGATTTCGTGACGATCCATCTCCCGAAGACTCCCGAAACGGTGGGCATCATCGGGACCAGGGAGATCGAGCAGATGAAGCCCGGCGCTCGCGTGGTGAACACCTCGCGTGGGGGGCTGATCGACGAGGCGGCTCTCGTTGAAGCGCTCAAGGCCGGCAGGCTCGGCGGCGCCGCTCT
This sequence comes from Actinomycetota bacterium, assembly GCA_035688995.1. Classification (GTDB taxonomy): domain Bacteria; phylum Actinomycetota; class CADDZG01; order CADDZG01; family WHSQ01; genus DASSMG01. Next base: position 285 of record DASSMG010000063.1, on the reverse strand, counting down.
CGACGTGTTCGACGGCGAACCGGTGACGAGCCACTCGTTGTTCGACTTTCCAAACGTCGTCGTGACGCCGCATCTCGGAGCGTCCACCGCCGAGGCGCAGGACAAGGCCGGTATCGCCATCGCCGAGCAGATCCTGCTCGCCGCGCGGGGCGAATTCGTTCCCTACGCGGTGAACGTCGAGGTCGGTTCCGACATCCCCGAAGCGGTGCGCCCTTATCTGCAGCTCGCCGATCGTCTGGGCCGTGTCGCGGTCGCTCTTGCCGGTGCCGGCATCGAGAGTCTCCG